>NZ_JAZGJN010000285.1:0-99604 GCF_038085095.1 Photorhabdus sp. P32
TTTATAATGAGTTAATGATTTCTTATTGTTTAAGTATATATAAAAATAGTCACAAATTATCATGCTGTTTTTCATCCGTTAGATAAATATATATAACTGTTATCAATGAGTAATAATTAGTGAATTATGTTTTCTTATTCTTTATTTTGTTTTCACGTTTATTATTGGTTTTAATAATTTATCAATTTTAAATTGAAGCATATGATATTAAAAATATTTAATGAAAAATTTATTTTGGATAAAAATAATTTTATTAATAGCTTATTGAATCCAACAAACAGGTTTTAAATCGTGTGATGACTTATTCCTCTTATGGTCAATATTAACGAAATGATGATAAATATTGTCCTTAATAGTTATTTTTCCCTATTCATAAAGGAGGTAATTAACCTCTTTTTCACGATATTGCTTGCATTTTAACTTTAATATCCTTATTAAAATTGTACGGAAATTATCCGCACAATTTGATGTTGTATTGGGTAATGTGAATTTATGTGTCAAATTAGCCAATTAATTGTGACTAATTTGGCGATTATTATCGTTATTAATCATCGTTAATACTTGCCAGCACATTGCCTGCCTGTTGATAATTGCCTTCTTCTGCATAAATAACGATTTTCCCAGAACGATGTGCGGTGAGTTGCGTTTCCATTTTCATGGCTTCCATGACAGCAATGACATCACCTTGTTTAACTTTATCGCCTTCCTGCACATACCAGGATTGTAAGACGCCGGATATTGGTGCTGAGACAGGATTAGATGCTGTCATTGTCTCCTCAGCTTCACTACCTTTATTCTCAGTGATGGAGTTTTGCCCAGAATCAGGCAATGAAAGCCTTTGTAATAATTCGGCAGGGAGTCCCAATTCATGCCGACGGCCATTAATTTCAATAAAAGTGTGTATTACCTTTTCTGGGTAAGGGTTTTCCTGACGCGGAGATATTTTTATATCATTGATAAAGTCAGTTTCGATCCAGCGTGTATGGACGTTAAATGTGTTATCGGAAATAAAATCAGGATGTTCCAGCACTGCTCGATGAAAAGGCAATACTGATGCAACGCCTTCAATAGTGAATTCCTGTAATGCACGTCGCGCACGGGCAATAGCTTGTTGACGGGTTGCTCCGGTGACAATCAGCTTAGCCATCAGCGAATCAAAGGTGTCAGGAATGGTGGAACCTGCTGCAACGCCAGAATCCAATCTTATGCCTGGGCCGGAAGGGGGAGAAAAGAGCGTCACAGTTCCGGGCGTTGGTAAAAATCCTTTCCCTGCATCTTCGGCGTTAATACGGAACTCAAAAGAATGGCCTAAAGGAATGGGCGTTGAGGTCAATGATAAAGGTTTACCTTCTGCAATCCGAAATTGTTCTATCACAATGTCGATCCCGGTGGTTTCTTCGGTGACGGGATGTTCGACCTGCAAGCGAGTATTGACTTCCAGAAAGGAAATGGCGCCGTCTGCACTGAGTAGAAATTCCACCGTACCGGCTCCGATATAATGGGCTGCGGTACAAATATCTTGTGCCGCTTGATGAATACGCTGGCGCTGATGTTCGGTCAAAAATGGGGCCGGCGCTTCTTCTACCAGTTTTTGGTTACGCCGTTGCAGTGAACAATCACGTGTACCAAGTACCACCACATTGCCGTGTTTATCAGCCAGAATTTGCGCTTCAATATGACGAGGTTTATCCAGGAACTGTTCAATGAAACATTCTCCACGACCAAAGGCCGCGGTTGCTTCACGGACAGCCGAATTGTAGAGTTCGGTGACTTCATCGAGCCGCCATGCCACTTTCATGCCACGTCCGCCACCGCCATATGCTGCTTTGATTGCAATTGGCAGGCCATATTGTTCGGCAAACGCCAGAGCTTCCTCTGCGTTTTTTACCGGTTCTTCTGTGCCTGAAACCTGTGGCGCTCCTACACGTTGGGCAATTTTACGTGCTTTAACTTTGTCACCCAAAATATCAATTGTCTCTGGTTCAGGGCCAACCCAGATCAAGCCTGCATCAATGACTGCACGGGCAAATTCTGCCCGCTCAGCCAGAAAGCCGTATCCGGGATGTACCATGTCGGCGCCTGAACGTTTCGCAATAGCCAATAATTGGGGAATATTAAGATAAGTATCAGCGGGGCTGTTTCCGCCTAAACTATAAGCCTCATCAGCCAATTGTACATGTTGTGCATTGATGTCCGAATCAGCGTAGACGGCGATAGATTGTAAGCCATAATCCCGGCAGGCACGGATGATACGGACGGCGATTTCACCGCGGTTAGCAATCAAAACTTTTTTCGTGTGATGGTTTTTAATATTCATGGTCATTGCGGTACTCATGAGCGGCAATCGCTCTCTTTTATTTCGTGAAATTCAGTGATTGGGTTGAAGCGGATACGGGCATTGACAGGAATTTGTCCCGCAAGATCAAGATGATAGCTGGCAACGGAACCAATGACTGGATAACCGCCGGTCAAAGGATGATCTGCTAAAAACAGCACCGGTTGACCATTGGCGGGAACCTGAATTGCGCCAGTGGCAGTTCCTTCACTCGGTAGCTCTTTATGGTTAAGACGTGATAGTGATGTGTCTCCATATAGACGAATACCGACTCGGTTAGATTGTGGTGTAACCTGCCAAAGTTGGCTTTTTAGCAGGGATAGCGCTTCTGGGGTGAACCAGTCAGTGCGTGGCCCCAGAATGATATCCAGTGTAACGATATCGTCAGTGGTGGGCATATTGAAAGCCGGGCTTTCATCCATTGATACCGCGAAGCCCTGAGTGACAGTCAGGATATCCAAAATATCGCCTATAGCGACTGGTTTGGGGCCAATATGTGCCAGCGTATCGTAAGAGAGGCTGGAGAGAATTGGTTGCTTGGCGAAACCGCCACGTACTGCCAAATAAGAACGTACTCCCGTTTTGGGCATTCCTAGCGCTACTTTATCACCTTCACTCAGATCAACAGGTTGATAGCCATTAACCTGAAACTTGCGGCCAGATGCTGTTTGAACAGTGATTGGGCAATCAGCGCCTGTGACAGCGATAATGACATTGCCATGAGAGATAAAGCTTAACCCTCCTTGAACAATTTCCAGACATGCGTTATCCGAAGGATTACCGACAATACGGTTTGCACTTCTCAGCGCTGTTTTATCTAGCGCTCCGGCTGCGGAAATACCTGAACTTGCCTGCCCTGAACGTCCTAAATCCTGAAAAAGTGTCTGTATTCCAGTGGTTAGGATTTCCAGCGAGGAGTGTTGATCAACTTGGGAAGATAGAATGTCGTCTATGGGCGCAATTGGGTTTTCGGGTTTAGTGATAGCAATTGTTGCGCCTTTGCGTTGATCTCTGAAACGTACCCGGAAACCGGGTTGTAACAGGGAAGAGGGAGAACGAGAGAGATCCCACATGCGCTCTGGCGTGGTGCCGATGATTTGCCATCCTCCGGGACTGGCTTGAGGGTATATCCCACTGAATTCTCCGGCCAGCCCGACGGAACCCGCAGGAATGCGGGTTCTTGGCGTTATCCGGCGAGGGACATGTAAACGATCTGAATCTGTGACTAAATAGGCAAATCCGGGGGCAAATCCGGTAAAAGCAACGGTGTACTCACTTTCTGTATGTCGCTTGATAACTTCTTGGGTGGTGATGCCGAGGATTTCTGCCACATCAGCCAGATCTTCACCTTTGTAATACACCGGAATTTCAACGAGTTTCCCTGTTGTCCTATCCAGTGTATTCAGGTTGCGGCCATTGATTTCTCTGGCAAGTTTGATTGTGGAAACAACATTGGGGCGAAATCGAATCAACAATGTTCTGGCCGCCGGAATAATTTCTTCTATGCCTGTAATAGGGTGGGCGTTAAGTGAATCAAATAACGCCAGCGTTTCATTCAGATCATGAAGCTCGACAATAATGGCATCTAAATTAACAGGTAAAAAACGCACTAGGTACTCCTGAGCATTAAATACTACTTTGCTTAAATAAAGGAGCGTACAGTGATCCCGGCTTGTTGCAGGGTTAGTTTCACCTGACGTGCCATTTCTACCGCATCTGGGCTGTCGCCATGAACACAAATGGAATCCGCCTGAATACGGGTAAAACTGCCATCAATGGCTTCAACTCCCCCTTCGGTCACTAATTGCAACATACGCCGGGCAACGACATTAGCGTCATGAAGCACAGACCCTTTTTCTCGGCGGGAAACTAGCGTGCCTTGTGGCGTGTAAGCTCGGTCAGCAAAGGCTTCCGCAACGGTACGCAAACCTTTTTCTCTCGCCCAATCCAATATTTTTGCGCCGGCTAATCCAACCAGCGCTAAATTGTCATCCACTTCACGAATCGCCGTAATAACGGCAAGGGCTTGGTATTCATCATGGGCAATGGTGTTATACAGCGCACCGTGCGGTTTAACATAACTTACGGTGGTTCCTGCCGCCGCCGCCAAACCTTTCAACGCGCCAATCTGGTAAATAACATCCGCGATCAGCTCATTACTGGAGATCTCCATATTACGGCGACCAAATCCGACAAGATCTGGATAAGACACATGAGCGCCGATCACTACCTGATTTTTATGGGCAGATTTTAAAGTTTGAAGAATCCCGGCGGGATCGCCAGCATGAAATCCACACGCGACATTGGCGCTGGTGACAATACTTAGCATGGCGTTATCGTCGCCCATTTTCCATTGACCAAAGCTTTCGCCAAGATCGCTGTTTAAATCAATAATGTTCATAGTCATGACCCCAATAGAGTGATATTTAAAAAAGGAGTAAAAAATTCAGGATGCTTATCAGTTCTACAGATAGGCAATTTCCGCTGCGCCGATAGATGCTGAATTAATGTGTCGTTCCTCCACCCGCAACCATGTCCTCACGGTTTTTTAGTGCTTGATGAATAGCGATTTTCAGGGCTGTTGTTATTGTTTCCAGAGCCATACTGGGTGTACCAGGGTGTTTCACTGCCTGTTCAGGCAGGTAGGGAATATGGATAAATCCACCGCGTACTTTGGGATAAGTCAGTGCCAGATGATGCAGTAGGCCATACATGACATGGTTGCAGACATAGGTGCCGGCACTTTGTGAAATCGAAGCAGGGATACCTGCGGCTTGCAGGCCACTGACGATCGCTTTAATCGGCAAGGTGGCGAAATAGGCCGCCGGTCCGGTTGTCACGATAGGCGTATCAATGGGTTGATTGCCTTGATTATCGGGAATACGTGCATCGTTGATGTTAATCGCTATGCGTTCCACCGTGATATCTGGCCTGCCGCCTGCTTGTCCCACCGCAATGACCAGTTCAGGTTGTATCTCATCAATGGCTGCGTACAGGTTGGTGAGAGAAGTATTGAATACACATGGTAGTTGGCGCGTTTCAATATGTGCTCCAGAGAGCTGTTGGTTTTGCAATTGCCTGACCGACTCCCACGATGGATTGATGGCTTCACCGTCAAAAGGTTCAAAAGCGGTAATTAGAACGGTTTTCATGGGATCTCTCCTTACAAAAACATCAAAAAATAGAGCAGAAAAACATTGGCAATCAGCAGCGTCGTTCCAGTGGGAATTTGTGCTTTAATGACCGCATTGCGATTTGGTAATTCCAGTAGTGCGGCAGGAACGATATTGAAGTTTGCGGCCATTGGGGTCATCAGTGTACCGCAATAGCCTGAAAACATGCCGATGGCGGCCATGACCGCCGGATTACCGCCATGTTGCAGTACCAGAATGGGAATGCCGATCCCGGCGGTGACAATCGGGAATGCAGCAAAGGCGTTGCCCATTATCATCGTCAATAACGCCATGCCGAGTACGTATGTCGTCACCGCGATCAATCGGTTATCCACAGCCAGATAATGTTCTGTCAGGTGAGAAATTGCGGTACCGACACCTGCTACGGTAAATAATAGCCCTAACGTTGCTAATATCTGTGGCAGGATAAACGCCCAGCCGATAGCATCCAGCAGGCGACGCGCTTCTTGGGTTGATTGAGCTACGCCTTCACGCGTCATTTTTAGTGCAATGCCATATCCGACTAAGCAGCCCACTGTCATGGAAAATAGCGTCACCAGCGTGGCATGATTGCCGGTACCGAACAGTGCCTGTTGTAATCCAGGGGCGTGGTTAAACAGTAATACGCCTATTACGGTGACGATAGGGATTGCCAGTGCGGGAAGAAATAGACGATTACCCAAGCGAGAGGCGCTTTCCTGCCGTTGCTGAGGTGTGCGTTGATGGTAACTACCTAGTCGCACCCCGCCAAAACCTGCCGTCAGCGCCATCAACACAACGATCAGCCCCACACTGATATGCAACATCTTTTGGGCCTCAGCTTCGTTGTCTGCCCATAGTGCTATTAAGCGGTAAGTCCAGTCACCTACTAGAAATACGATGCCATATAGCGCCCAGAACAAGCTGGTGGTCAGACGGCGAGGGTTGGTGCGATCACGCCAGGACATGACTGCTACAGCTAGCAGGATGATGCCAGCTAACCAATAAAGATACTGTTGCTGAAACATTACTCCCCCTTCCTTCGATTTTTGTTCATACCATTCAGTGCTGCCAACTCGGTAGCGATATGGTGATCAAGACGAGACAAGCGGAAAGCGTGGATCAAAAAGGCACAGATAGCGGTAGGAATCCCCCACATAGCGATATGTAGCGGCTCTGTCTGGATGCCGCCAGACTCTAGCATAAAGTTATGCATAAAGATGATTGCGCCAAAGGCGACGAAGATATCTTCACCGAAGAACAGGCCAACATTGTCGGTTGCTGCGGACATGGCCCGCAAGCGATAACGTACATCGTCAGGCAGATCATGATGACGGTTTTCCATCGCCCCCTCGACCATTGGCGCCAGCAATGGCCGCACCATTTGTGGATGTCCTCCTAGACTGGTCAGCCCTAGTGCAGCGGTTATTTCACGAATGAACAGATAGATGATTAGCAAACGCCCGGCGGTTGCTGTTTTAATATTGCTAATCCAGGTTTGAGCTCGTTCTTTTAAGCCGTGCCGTTCTAAAAGGCCGATAGTTGCCAGCGGCAGCAGTAAGATTAGTGGCAAATTTCGAGTATTAAGGAAGCCGGAACCTAGCTTTTCCAGAATCGTTGTGATTGGCATATGTGCTGCCAGCCCGGTAATTATCCCTGCGACAATCACCACCAATACCGGGTTAAACCTAAGTAAAAAACCCACGACAATAACTGCGATGCCAATCAACGGCCATAGATTCACGATCTGTTGCATGTTGTGTCACCCCTGTACATGAAAATAGCTGTTGCCTGCTGTGTTGTCATAGGCTGAATTCCTGTGTGGTAGATAAATTTATATCTAAGCAATATACGTACCATCGTTGGATGATTTGCATTTGTTGTTAAATAATTGTTTTTATATTGTTGAACAATAAATAGAATGAGGCGAAAGAATAGGCAAATGAAATTATTTTTTTATTATAGAAATGAAATGCAGATCACTGTTTACAATAATGATGCTCTATTATGGTGCATTTAATGCACTATCGTGAGGCAATAATCATTCTGGCGTAGAAAACAGTAAGCGGGTTAGATCCCTATGCTTGCTGACAGTAGGTGAATGTGTGAAGATTCCTGCCATCCTTTTATTGCTTTAAGACTGGTAATTCGTGGCTGGATTGGGTCATCATACGCCCTTTCGACTAACCATTATGAAAAAAGATAATTCCGCTCCTAAGATATTAAGTGAAAAAGTAACAGATATTATCCGGCAAAAGCTGATTATTGGAGAGCTATCACCCGGTCAACGACTGTCAGAAACGGTTTTGAGCGAACAGCTTGATATATCGCGTAATACATTACGTGAGGTTTTTCGGATACTGACTCAAGAAGGGTTACTGCGATATGAACCTAACCGTGGTGTTTTCGTCGCCACACCGAGTATTGCTTCCATTATTGATATTTATCGGGTCCGACGGCTCATTGAATGCCAGGCATTAGCGCAATCTTATCCTATGCATCCTGCGGTTGAACACATGCGTAGGGCAATTGAAATGGCGAAACAGTGTCGTGGTATTCAGGACTGGATCGGCGTTGGCACCGCAAATATGGCATTTCATTCCGCTATTGTTGAACTGACTGACAGTGAACGGTTGATAACATTCTATGGGCATATTTCCGCGGAATTGCGTCTGGCTTTTGGTTATCTGAACGATCCTGAACTTTTTTATGCTCCTTATATTGATCAGAATGCCTATATTTTGGCGTTACTTGAGAAAGGTGAACCAGAAAGTGCGGCCTCTGAGTTAAAAAGCTATCTGGAGCAGTCAGAACGTACTGTATTAGCGGCTTATACGCGCAAAAATCGTGCTTAATAAATAAAGATTAAGATAATACCTGCGGCTAGATTGGTAAATTTATTTAAAATTTTTTCATATTTTTCGTTTGTAACGTTATGTTTGTTTGGTGTCTTTCCAGACAAAGGCGATAGTGTTTATAGAGATCAAGGAAGTCAATGATAAGAGAAGCTATATGTGCCTTTTGTGCCATGATATTGATTGATCACGTGGTTATTAAAAACATCATTCATCGTATTTTTGCGGTAAGTCATATTAGTAACATGAGTTACAGGAAAACGTGACTTATAGTCCGTGGTTTGATAAGTAACGCCGTTCGATACTTATCGAATGAAAAAACCTGACACTATAAAATCCATTTTTGGGCAAAGAGTTAGATATATCAGAATAGCATCTGGTATGTCTCAGGAAGCTTTTGCCGATAAATGTGGGCTTGATCGCACTTATATCAGTGGTATTGAACGCGGCGTCAGAAATCCCACGCTTGAAGTTATCAATGTCATCGCAAGTGGTTTACAGATCGAACTAAAAGATCTGTTTGACTTTGATGCAGAGAAAAAGAGTTAGTCGACTTTATTTGGGTATTGAGTTTTTACACCTTCCTGGTATCTCAATGATGTCGCTTTGTACATCAACAAACATACTGTATTTGCTTTCGCTCCGTTTGTATTTATAAGCAACAAATTGCATTTACCAGTTCCTGTTTTCATCAGCAAATGAGCCATATTGTTCAATAAATTGAGCAACTTCTTCCATTCCTTTGCGATTATCTACTTTCCAACTTTCAGCTTTGATTCGTTGAGCTTCTCTGGTCATGATTTCATTAACGAAACCCGAAATGTTTACACCGGCTGAACTTAGGATCAGATAATTTTCTTTATCAACGGTTACGTTAATTCTATGCTTCATAGCACACCTCAAAAACACATTTTAAGTATAAAGTAGATCGGAGCAGCTTATCTTATTGATAAACTGCCCCATTTTTGCTTTACAGCCACTTACTTTATGTACCTAGAAGGCCATATTTCAGCGGGATCGCAATCTAAAGCTTCGGCAATAAGCCGTTGACCTTTAGGCCAGCGGCGTTGCAGGGTATTAGCAAGGGTGGATGATGCTAGCCCTGCCTCTCTTGAAACGGCGGCTAATGATGTGCCGCGTTTTTTCAGCTCGGCGATAATGTCTGCTGGGTGCCAGTCCTGATTTCTCATTATTAATCCTCCGCATTACGGATAGCTTTGATATGAAAAGGTAAGTCGTTACATAGTAGACTATAAGTCACATATGATAACATAACTTGTCGCAAAAAGTGACTCATAGTCCGTGGTCTGATAAGTAACATAATTCGATACTTATCGGATGAAAAAGCCAAATGCTATAAAATTCCTTTTTGGACAAAGAGTTAGGTATTTCAGGCAATCGTCTGGCATGTCTCAGGAAGCTTTTGCCGATAAATGTGGAATCGACCGGACGTATATCAGCGGTATTGAGCGTGGGGTTAGAAATCCTACGCTGGAAATCATCAATATTATTGCGAATGGTTTACAGATTGAGCTAACAGATCTGTTTGATTTCAGCACTAAATCAAAAGGCTAACAGTTGCTTTCCCCTTCATTTCTTAGAAATTTTCTTACTGTTGGAGAGAATTACCGTGCTAACCTTAATAAGGTCGAGCAAATGGGTTGACGGTAACTGGCAAATACGATTAAGGGAATGTCACTGTGAGTAAATTGCATAAAGGCATGAGTCAGGAAGCGTTTGAGAATGGTTATTTTTACGTAACTGAACTTCGGCAGTTTGCTAAATCTTTAGGAATTGCAGCAAGTCACTTAAAAAAGAATGAACTTGAGCTACATATTCGGTCACGGCTATTTGGTTATTCTGGCGATTTGCCTATTGCTATTCCTAATAAAAGGGATCGTGCAGGTCGAGATTTACTCACCCTAAAAAGTTTGGTGATAAATTATGTCAGTGACAAGCAAACGAAAAATTTCTTATTAGAACAGGTGAACCGTCAATATGGACCATTACCAGATAAATCCGGCCAATGGTATTGGCTGAATCATTGGCGTAAGGCGCAAATTATCAATAATAATAAAATTACCTATAGCGATTTGGTCGAGCACTTGGCTTCTTTAAAACAGCAGGAAGGCAGGCTCCCACAGATCCCTTCTGCTCGTTTGAATAATTTTATCAGTGATTTTATTGCTGATCCGGAAAATAAAGGGAAAGGAAAAAAACAGGCGTTGGCAATATGGCAGGCGTTGAAAGAAAAGAATTTACCTAAAACCTATCTTGCTTATAAACAGAATAAATACCAAATTGGGGAGTAAGTTTATTGAGGGAGATATAAGTTCTCCCTCAATAAATGGCTTTATTAAATGGTTATAATTTTCTGGGTGCCATTCCGTTCAATTTTTATTGTCAATTTGCCCGACGGTGTTTCTGACAATTGATTACGAAGATAGGTGATATCCTCAGGAAGGGCTGGTTGACCATTAACTTCCAGCACAATATCACCATTCTTTAATCCAAATTTCTCAATATCTTTGGGGTCGTTGTAAAATATTTCTACTTTGTTATTAAAATAGCGGATTGCAATCGTGCGTAATAATGGACTGTCATAACGGGTGAAATTTTTAGCGTTAAAACAGAGCAGCATTTTATTTGGGATAAACAGATAATCATCAAAACGCGAGAAGAAACTCATACCAAGATTGTAGAGATCATTTTTATTTTCACCAATTCTCAGACGACCTACTGGCAGTTGCTGTAAATAAAAGCCGTCAATCAGATACTCTTTACCACTATCAAGCCCACTCGCGGATGCGTATTTGACACTGGTTCCTTCAGAAATTTTATCTTTATGCTCTTTTTTCAGATATTCAATAAATTCCTGAGAAGCATAGCTGTAATCGGCCCCGGTATCTATATTAAAAACAACATTAGAAACCTGGATTGCGGGAGATCTGCCATAGTTATCACTGTAAGGTTCGCATTGTTGGTAATTTAGGATTGAAGGGGCATGGCGCCATACTGTCAATGTGTGGTTCAGGTTATTTATTTCCCAATTTAGCTGACGAAAAGTGTCAATTCCGAGAATACCATCCAGATCCTGACCAAGGGACTGATTAAAAAGGTTCATATCAATGCCAATCCAGGGATCGGAACCCGGCGCCGTATAATTGCCGAGGGTAATCGCCAGGGGTTGCCATAATGTTAGGTCAGCTTTGTGTAAACGTTTTTCACTGGTTGTAACCAGTCCATCAGACAACATACGGTGGAATGTAACCGGTATTTTTGATTCTGGTGTGATTTGTGTCAACGTTTTTGCCAGCTTATTATCGATGAAGGTATAACTGGCGCCAGTATCCAGCAAGAATTGATATTTTTTACCGGAGATTGTGACAGGAACAATGATCGATGTAGGCTGATGGATGTTCAGCTTAGTAGAAAGGACGGGTTTATTTTCTTCTGGCATATGAATTTTTTCCATATGGCTACAGCCCGTTATCAGTGTCAGCAAGCTGGCGGTAATAATTGCCCGGCAGGCTATCTTTTCCTGTTTTTTCATAATATTAGATTCCTTTTCTAGAGAGTGGAAGATGAAAATCTAGGGGCTGGTGAAACCCAACTTACTAAAACCAAAGGTAAACAATAACATCATTATATTAGTTGATGTGAAATGTAGTGAGTAATTGTTTAATTGCGGTTGAACTATTATTAGTTTCAACGGTAATGTTGATGAAAATATCGTCTATTGATAAATTTGAACGGTAAGAGTTATTAATGGCGATATTGATATAATAATTAATTGGTAATAGATGTAGCATTAAAATATAAATTATCTGGATGTATTTAATTATATAGTGTATATCAATGATAACGATCTAAAATAAAAATCACTATGAATCATTACTATCTTATTTTTAGGTGTAATGTAAAGTTAATAAATATTTATTGGATTTATATTTATATATGGAAATTATTATCCCTGATAAATATCCAGATAACATTAATATAAAAAAGTAACACCTTTGGGCTAAAGGAATATATTTGATTTTATGTCTATATCACTAAAACTCAGCATTGTCGTACCTATTTATAATGGAGAACGATTTTTACCGCAGTTTTTTGTCAATTTATCTCGGCAAAAGCTAACTGATTTTGAGTTAATTTTGGTTGACGATGGTTCTACGGATAATAGTCGCCAGATTATTGAACAATATGCCGAAAAACTCCCAAAGACAGAAATTATCACGCAGAAAAATAAAGGGGTTTCTGTTGCCCGTAATACGGGATTAGCGAAAGCCAAAGGTGATTATGTGGCTTTCCCTGATATTGATGATGTCATTTATCCGGGTATGTATAACCGATTGTTAGAGATTGCTCAGAATAATGATCTGGATATTGCTACTTGCAACGGTCATTATGTTTATGATGATGGTCGGCCGGCTCGAAAGATTTTTCCTTCCGATCGCCTCTCTTCTACCGCAGTTCTGAGTGGACCAGAATGGTTGCAACAAGCACTGAGCTCACGCAAATTCCTGCATGTAACTTGGTTAAATATCTATAAACGGGCTTTTCTGGCAAAACATCATTATCAGTTTGAACCGGGGTTGCATCATCAAGATATTCCGTGGACGACAGAACTGTTGCTGACGGCAAATCGTGTGCAATATATTGATGAATCTTTTTATGATTATCTGATCCACTCTTCTTCGGTGTCCCATGCTCCTGCGGATGATCGTATTAAGGTGAGGACAGCACATCATTATATGAAAATCCTGGAGATGCTTAATGATATTAATCAGCGTTATCCACAGCAAGTTAAGCAAGCGCCGGCGTGTCATTGGCAGATCGCGAAAGAGGGGCTAGGGATTTTGCATACCATTAATGAGATAGAATCCTCGGCGGTAAAACAACAAATGGTTCATGAATTGTTTGGGCGCGGTATTTGGTCAATGATCTGGAAAAATGCCCGTGGGTTTAGATTACGCTGGCGTTTGGCTCGTCGATATCCGCGACTTAGAGCGGCGTTAAAAGCCGTTTAATATTTTGAAAGTAACGGCTTTAATTATCGTTCCCTACCTGCGGTTATTTGCCAGCTTAATCGCAGGTATCGTCGATATTTTTCAACGCATCAATAACCAATTGCCAGAATCGTTGTTGATCGAGTTTAACTGCGACTTGGGTGTGGCCATCTTCAGGTATTGGATGACGGAAATCCGCTACAGTCATGCCCACAGTTAAGGTACCATTTAGTTCAATATTGACGGGGACTTTTTGTGTTGTCATTACTGTAGGATCAATAACATAGGCGACGGCACAAGGATCATGTATTGGAGGGCAATTGAAACCATGCCTCTTCTGATAACTTTGACCATAGTAATCCAGTAGTTCTACGACAAACCGAGACGCTTTATTATTGATGCGTGAAATTGCTTTGGTGATTTCTGATGTGGCTCGCGCTTGATGTGTCAGATCCAGACCGACCATAGTCAGCGGCCATTTTTCATTGAAAACAATATGCGCGGCTTCCGGATCGGTTTTGATATTGAATTCTGCCACTGCGCTTCTGTTAGCAGTGTGATATCCGCCGCCCATTAATACCACTTCTTTTACCCGCTCAACGATCTTCGGCGCTTTACGGACGGCGAGAGCAATATTGGTTAAGCTGCCAACGGGAACCAGTGTCACCGTTTTGGGTGGATGAGACATAATCGTATCAATGATCAGATCCGTCGCGTGGCGAGGATCAAGCGTTCGAGAGTGTTTAGGCAACTTTACGCCGCCCAGACCAGATTCACCGTGAATATCCGATGCCGTTTCGATATCACGGACTAATGGGCGATGACAACCTGCGGCAAAGGGCACGCCGGTAATACCAGCAATATGCGCTATCGCCAACGCATTGTGAGTAACTTTATCCAGTGTCTGATTACCGACAACCGTCGTGACGGCTAATAGTTCAATATTAGGATTACCATGCGCTAATAACATCGCAATGGCGTCATCATGTCCCGGATCGCAATCAAGAATAATTTTTTTGGTGGTCATTTTTACTCCTTGCTAGAGAAAGTGATATAGAAAATGAGGATAATCCAGTTAAAACGTCTATTCCGTGACAAAATCTTAGATCTGGGTGAGTGTTCTCATAAATAATTAGTAAAATGTTTCATAATTGTGATTTGATTAACGTATAAACGATAATTGAGTTGTGCATCCAGTTTGAGTGTGATTTTTATATAGTTTCGCTATGGAATTGGCGGGCTATATCTGCTTCGGATTTATTATTAATTTATGAATAATTGCGAGGGCTTGAATGGATATTCATGTAGATAGATTATCGGCAGTGATTGAGTCGGTGGCAACCAATGAATTTTATCCTAATTTACTGACTTGGCTGGAACAATTTATTGCTTTCGATAACGCTATTGTCTATGCCTTCGAGCAAGGTTTTCCTCCCCGCTGTTTGAGTAAAACCGAGAGGAAAAACAGTGATGCGATAAATCAGATTTATCAACAGGGCGCTTATCTGCAAGATCCTTTCTATCAGGCGCTGATGAATGGTGCTGATACCGATCTATTTACCTTATGGGAACTTATCCCTTCAGGATTTTATCATACTGATTATTATCTGAATTTTTATCGTAAGACCGGTTGGCAGGATGAAACAGGGGTTTTATTGAAGCTCTCTCCTCAAAGACAACTTGGTCTGTTTTTTGGTAAGGAAAATCAGCCATTTTTCATCCAGAAGCAGCATTGGAAAAGCCTGAAAACTGCGTTGGAAATTGTCCGCAGTGTGGCGCGATTGCATGATGAAATGACGCAGCAAGCTCCTGCTGCTGAAATGGTTTATCTGGATACTCAGACTCGTTATGCCTTGACTCCGAGAGAGTGTGAGATTGTGGAGTTAATATTGCAAGGTAAAGGTTCACCACAGATTGCCGAGAAACTTTTTATCAGTACGGGGACGGTAAAAAATCATCGGAAAAATATTTATCAAAAACTACAAATCAGATCACAAGCGGAGCTTTTTAGTCTGTTTATGACGGTTCCCACTCCCGTCCGTTATTTTGCCTGAGTCACAAATGTTAAAACTGTGTTGCAAATATCCCTAAAGGGACATGGTGGTGTGACTCTGCGCTACAGATAATCCGGTGATTATGTTGGATGTTAATTAGGTTATCACATGAACAATCATCTTGATTCATTAACTTATTACGCTGCGACTAAGAAATATGATCTTCGTTTTCCGGCATTACAAGAAGATCTGGATGTCGATGTCGTGATTATTGGTGGTGGATTTTCCGGTATCAATACCGCGCTTGAACTGGCAGAGAAGGGTATCACCAATATTGCAATCTTGGAAAGTCGCTATCTTGGCTATGGCAGCACAGGTCGTAATGGTGGTCAGGTTATGGCGGGTATCGGTCATGATCTGGCGGTGATCAAGCGCCATATTGGCGAGAGAGGGTTGGAAACGATCTTTCAGATCAGCAACTTGGGTGCGGGCATCATTCGTGATCGTATTGCTAAATATAATATTGATGCTGATCTCTGCCGTGGTTATAGCTATCTTGGCATGAATAAGAGACAGGAAAAGACATTACGTAGCTGGTTGCAAGATTTTAAGACGGTTTCTCCTGATGAAGATATTGAGCTTTACACCGGCTCTGATGTGAAAAAGGTGATCGGTTCTGATGTTTATACTTGTGCGTTGAAGCACATGGGGGCCGGGCATGTTCATTCCCTGAACCTGCTGTTAGGAGAGGCAAAAGCTGCGACAGATTTGGGCGTAAAAATCTTTGAGAACAGTGAGGCGCTGAACATTGAATATGGTTCTAGAGTAACGGTTCGTACCGCGATGGGATCGGTTCGCGCCAATAAGATGCTTTGGGCCTGTAACGCCTTTCTTAACAGTGGCCTTGAGCCATATATTTATAGAAAGGTGGTTAACACTTATGCCTTCCAGTTAATGACGGAAGTGTTGTCGGATGACTTAATTGAGAAAATCAGCCCGATTCGCGGTGCATACAGTGATATTCGCCCGGTTATTGATTACTTCCGTGTGACGAAGGAAAACCGTCTCTTGTTCGGTAGTGCAACCCCTTTCATTGAACATATCCCATCTGACTTGAAAGCCTGGAATCGTCACTTGATGCTGAAAGTTTTCCCCTATCTGAAAGACGTGAAGGTTGAACTGGCATGGGGAGGGCCGTTGTGTTGCAGTGCGAATTTGTTCCCACAGATTGGTTCTTTGCCGCAGCACAATAATGTGTTCTATGTGCAGGGCTATTCTGGTTTCGGGGTCACGCCAAGCCATATCGTTTGTAAAGTATTGGCCGAAGGGATGAGCGAAGGATCTGAGCGTTATGATCTGATGAGTTCAATTCCTCATGTAAATATTATTGGCAAAGATAAATTGCGAC
Source organism: Photorhabdus sp. P32 (assembly GCF_038085095.1). Lineage (NCBI taxonomy): Bacteria > Pseudomonadati > Pseudomonadota > Gammaproteobacteria > Enterobacterales > Morganellaceae > Photorhabdus > Photorhabdus sp. P32. The sequence continues at coordinate 16,757 of NZ_JAZGJN010000285.1, forward strand.
ATTTTATGGTGTCTGCGGGCAAGATTTGGCATCAAACGTCAGGGTTCTGGAAAGGTCGCCGTTAATTTATTGATATCAGTAGTATTCATTGAAAACTCATAAATTATTTTATTTGGAACGAGAACATCATGATTAAATCACTTTTATTGAACAAACCTCTGCCTGAATTATTGGATATTGGTAGCGTAAGCAATCTGGGAGCGACTGTGTTGGAAGGCGAGCCGCAGGCCAGTATAGCAATGGTGTTTGGTGAGCCAACGGATAGCCTGAGTTGTGGGATTTTCGCCTGTACTCGTGGCAAGTTCAGTATGGTGTATCAGTTTGATGAGCATGCAACCGTTACAGAAGGTTCAGTAAAATTGACCGATGTGAAGAGCGGTGAAACCATTGAATATCATCCTGGAGATTCCTGGTTTGCGCCGAAAGGAACTGAAGTGTTGTGGGAAATCACCGTTGACCGTTTTGTGAAGCATTATCTGGCTTGTAAAGGTTAAAAAACACTTATTTGATAGAGGTAAATAATGAGTGATATTAACTTATTACAGTCAGTTACGACCTTTTTGCAGCATAATCATGGACATTATATTAATGGTCAATCAGTCATTGGTCAGGGGGGTGAAACATTTTCTGTCATAAACCCTACTACTGATGAAGTCATTGCAACTGTTAATCAAGGCGGCGCAGCGGAAGTCAATGCTGCTATGCAAGCGGCACAGGCGGCATTTCATGGGGTATGGGCCCAAACTTCGCCGATGGAGCGCGGTCACTGCCTGAATCGTCTGGCAGATCTATTACTGGCGCATCGGGAAGAGTTGGCGCAGTTAGAAACTCTCTGCTCTGGTAAAACCATCCAGTTGTCCCGAATGCTGGAAATTGATTCCTCCGCTCAGTTCCTGCGTTATTTTGCCGGATGGTCAAGTAAGATCAGCGGTGAAACCTTGAATGTCTCCTTGCCCTCTTTTAAAGGTGAGCAATACACGGCATTTACCCGTCGTGAACCAATTGGTGTTGTGGTAGGGATTATTCCGTGGAATTTCTCCATCATGATTGCCATCTGGAAAATGGCGGCTGCCCTGACTTGTGGTTGTACCATTGTATTGAAACCTAGTGAATACACCCCATTGACCATGCTCAGAGTGGCTGAATTAGCTAAAGAAGCGGGTATCCCTGATGGTGTCATTAATGTGATTAATGGTTCTGGTTCGGTGCTGGGTCCTGCACTGATAGGCCACCCGTTATGTGCCAAGGTGACTTTCACCGGATCGGTGCCAACGGGTATTGCTGTTGGTAAATCAGCAATGGAGCAGGGATTGACTCGTGCCACGCTGGAATTGGGTGGTAAAAACGGCGCGGCGTTTTTAGCGGATATGTCTGTTGAAAAAATTGTCGATGGCGTTCTGGAGGCCGGTTATCTCAATCAAGGGCAGATTTGTGCGGCAGCGGAACGTTTCTATATTCCTGCAAGCCATATGGATGATGTGCTGAAATTGTTGTCTGAAAGACTTGCGGCAATGAAAATTGGCTCGCCTCTGGATGAATCAACAGAAATGGGGCCATTGGCAAACAAAGCGCACTATAACAAGATCCTGTCCTTGTTTGAACAAGCTCGTCAAGAAGGCAGTGAGATTGTTTACGGTGGTCATGCTCTGGCCGGACCGGGTTTCTTTGTGGCGCCAACAGCGATTCGTGCTAACAGCCCAGAAGATTCATTGATGAAGGAAGAGACGTTTGGTCCTGTTGGGACTTTCCTCAGCTATAACGATGAGGAAGAGCTGATTGGATTGATGAACAGCACGCCATTTGGTTTAGCGGCGAGTTTGTGGACCAATGATCTCAGCAAAGCCATGCGCATGATCCCGCGTATCGAAGCGGGGACCGTTTGGGTCAATATGCATACATTCCTCGATCCAGCATTACCATTCGGCGGCACTAAATCCTCAGGTATCGGTCGTGAATTCGGTAGCGCTTTTATTGAGCACTATACTGAATTGAAATCCGTGATGGTTCGTTACTGATTTGATATTCGGATCAAAATAAGGAAGGCCCCTTGATTGAAAGGGGCCATTGTCAAACCTAAGGTCATCACTGGCATTTTATCCAGGAGAGGGCTTCTCAGGGCAGCGAGTTGATTATATACTACCCACCACCAGAACTCAATAAGGAAAGGGCCGGATGAATCATGGAGTGGGAAAAACTACAGTTATATTTCTCTACAGCAAGGTTAGCTCGTTACTTACAAGAATCGCAAGGTGATAAACATCAAGCAATCCAGTGTTATATTTTAAATATAAAACTATCTGAATCTTTTGTCCCAGTCTTTTCTGTTATAGAAATAAGTTTAAGGAATAGTTTGAATTATAGTTTACAGAAGTTTTATCAACGCTGTGATTGGTATGAAAGTTGGAAAGGCGATGCCGTTTTCAAAGATCTTTATACTGAAATCATTAACGTAAAGAACAGAATCAGATCTGATGATGTCAATAAGATAATAGCAGAACTAACCTTTGGTTTTTGGACAACATTATTTAATATCAAATATGAAGTATTGTTGTGGAAATCATTGCGATTAGCTTTTCCCTATTGCCCTAAAATGCTTCGTAAAAGAAAAACTATTTCTTCGTCACTAAATAAAATAAGGAGGTTAAGAAATAGAATATTTCACCACGAGCCAGTGTTGTGGTTGAGTCCACCAATAGATGAGTATCATGCCGAATGTTATAAACTACTTAATTGGTTAGTTCCTGATTTATCTTGTTGGGTTAGTCAAATAGATAGGTTCCCTGAGGTTTGGCAGAAAAAGGTTAACTAATAGAGTATGTGAATCCTACTAATCGAAAGTAGAGAAGGTGATAAATACACTGGAAACTTGCTCAGTGTGTTTGGTGGAGCTTGGTGCTTCATATCAGACTGGAAACGTTATGAATAGTTTAAAATGTACAGAAATGTATTATTTATTCAATATATACCCAATGGATTTCAAGATGCATCGCGACGGCAAAGGAGCGAATCCCCGGGAGCATAGAGAACTATGTGACCGGGGTGAGCGAGTGCAGCCAACAAAGAGGCAACTTGAAAGATGACGGGTATATAGTTTTAATATTTGTTGATTACTTTGGTAAGACTAATGGTCGTATTCATTACTTACCTGATGTGGAGGAAACTCGTCCCTTTAAAAGCAACACAATGGTTTATAAAAATATAACTGTTGTAAGTTGCGGATTTATCCTTTGTGATTAATAACGTAACGAGTGCTACGACCACCAGCTCCGGTGCTTTTTAAACAACTTAGCTCAACCAAATGTGCCAAGTGTCTGGTTGCAGTAGCGCGGCTGACCTTCGCCGCCTTTTGATATTGACTGCTGCTAATGCCTTGCTCAAAATTGCCGTCCAGCATACGGTTTAGTACTTTCGTCTGCTCTTCAGTAAGTTGTGTTTGATCTATCCGCCGCCAAAATTTGGCTTTTTGCACAACCTGATTAATTTCTTGCAGTTTGTTTGTTAAGGTCTCATTCAATATTTTCAGAAACCAAACCAACCAGTCAGTAATATCTAAGCCGCCACGCTGAGTGTTTTCAAGAATTTCGTAATACGCCTTACGATGATGGCAAATACTTACCGACATTGCATAGAAACGAATTGAGCGGTTTTCGGCTTGAGCAAGTGCAAGATCGGTTAAAAACCGGGTAATGCGTCCATTTCCGTCTTCTAAAGGGTGGATTGCTACAAACCATAAATGGACAATTGCAGCCCTAATAATGGGATCAAGGCTGGTATCTGTTCGGGATTGATTGAACCACGTTATAAATTGGAGTATTTCGTCAACCACTTTTTCTGGTGGTGGCGCTTCAAGGTGAACCGTTGGTTTATCCAAACGGCCGGATACGACTTCTGTCATCCCTGCGCGTAATTTACCTCCTTGTATCGGATTGAACATGGCATAGCCTGCGGGGAATATTAACTGATGCCACTTGAGTATACGTTCAAGAGTTAAATCGGAGTGGCTATTTTCTATCACATCAAGGGCGACCTCTGTAATGCCGTCACTCTTTTCTACGATTGGATAAGGTTTTTCTTCCGTAATGCCTAACCTGTTTGCCAATGACGAACGTATCGAAGCCGCATTCAATCTTTCGCCTTCAATTTCGCTTGAATAGAGTATGCTTGGTGTCTTCGTAGTCCGATTTGCCTAATAACAATCCTCGGTTGAAATGCACATCTCGCAGTAATGGTGCAATAGTGTCGGCATTCCAATGCAGTTCAGGCCAGTTTGGTTGTTCCCATATCCACATCTGCGTCACCTATGAGTCAAATAGGGTTTCTATTCTACTCACCAAATGAGGCGAATAGTAATGTTATTTGGCTCAATCTGGGTCTTTCACCTTGTACTTTTGCCAACATTGGGCGAATCACAAATGCCGAGTAATAAACCCGCTGGAAACCAGTTCAGTGCGATTAGTCACTTTGGTTTTGGCAAAGATATTACGCAAGTGAGTTTTAACAGTAGATAGGGAAATATTAAGTATCTGTGCAATACGTTTGTTACTTGATCCTTCTCTTATTAAATTAATAATTTCTTGTTCTTTAGCGGTCAGAATAGTGGGTGTTTCAGGAAGCAAGTCTCTGACAGCTAATTCAATTAATGGCAAAATAGCACTGAGGCGGTTAAAGTCTTTTGGTGTAAATAGGGTATCTCGTAATAAAGAGACGCCGGCAATAATTCGGTTGTGTTGACGGATAAATATTTCGGCAATGTCCTGTATATTATTTGGCTGCATAAATTCATGGTAATATTTATTATGTTCAGTAAGTGTTTTCTGATCCATACCAACCATATTAATATCATCTTGTTGATAATTAGCTGGTTTTAATGGGTCTAAATGCTGAAAATAAGCCAGATAATTCTGGTGGGTTTCGTCTGAAATGCCGTACAAAATGTAATTTTCGGGGCGTAATTCATTATTCACCAGATAGAATGCTGCGGCTGAGATGGGAACCAGATGTGCAATGGTATTTAAGCAACTATAGATTAAAGCATTTTCACGGTTATTCGGTAGTACAGTAGACAAGAAAGTTCTCCCTTTAGAATAATATCTAACTGGATAAATCGATACTAAGAATTAATCAAATGCTAATTAAAATGCCGAATTAACACAAAATAAACATATTAATAACGTGATATAGATTACAATAAATGAAATTTCTCAACGTGATGATCATCTGCTAAGAACAGATGTTTTGGTATATATCTGAAATAATTTCTTAATGTATTAACTAAGCGATTTTATTTTTATTGATTGATATTTAAGTAATTATTTTTTCTTTTTTCTGTATTCTGGTATTTTTCGTTACACTTTTTCAGTTATTAATCCCTCTTTAGGTATCGTTCTTTAGGACGATGGTCGGTATTCCGTCTCACTTTCTATAGTGTATTTATCCTCAATAAAATTTACAAAAAATTCACAAATGAATAGTTGTAAGCGTTATTTTTACGACCAGATGTAAGAGGGAAAATAAATGAAGATGTCAACACGACTGACTTCGCATATTGAAAAGGGAGTGGTGGGGTTTCCTACCGCACTGGCAAGTTCTGTCGGGGTGATCATGGCAAGCCCGGTTATTCTGACCGTAACCAGTGGTTTTGGGATTGGCGGTGATACTTTCGTACTGGCAATGCTGATCAGTTTTATCATGATGCAGGCCCAGGTGACGACGTTTGCTGAGGCGGCAGCTATTTTGCCTACCTCCGGTTCTGTCTATGACTATATCTCTTGTGGCATGGGGCGATTCTGGGCGATTACCGGCGCGCTCTCGGCTTATTTGATTGTCCATATTTTTGCGGGTACAGCAGAAACTATCCTCTCCGGAGTTATGGCATTAGTGAATTTTGACAGCCTTAATACGATGGTGGAAAGTCATAACGCTTCATGGATGGTTGGCGTTGGGTTAGTGATTACGTTTGGATTACTTAACGCGTTGGGTATTGAAGCGTTCGGTAAAGTTGAAATTGTGCTGACATTCTGCATGTGGAGTACCTTGGTTATTTTCAGTATTTGCGGATTATTAATGCCGTTTGCTGTGCCGCTGGAGAGTTGGTTTGGCGAGGAGCTTAATCTGAGCGAGCCCTTGGCGGTGCTGAGTCTGGTCGGTATGGCGATGTTTATGTTTGTCGGCTGTGAACTGGTGACGCCAATGGCGCCGGAAATTAAAAATTCTGCCAAAGTTCTGCCGCGAGCAATGATAACGGGCCTGTGTGGAGTGGCTGTCTGTATGGGGCTATATGGCGCGTCAATCAGCCATCAGGTAGAAAATGTGCTGGTGGATGTGGAGAATAACGTTCGCTTGCTGGAAACGCCAATGGCCATTCCTGCTTTTGCCGGTCAGGTGATGGGGGATTTTGGTAAATATTGGATTGGTATTGGGTTATTACTGGCGGGAGCGGCAACAATTAATACCCTGATGGCGGCGGTACCGCGTATTCTCTATGGTATGGCATTGGATGGCGCATTACCGCGTATTTTTGCTTATCTACATCCGCGCTTTAAAACGCCAATCTTTGGGATTTTGGTCGCGGTAATGATCCCCTGTTTACATACTTTTATTATTCAAGGCGATTTGAGCCGGATTATGCCTTTGGTATTAGCTGCGGTATGTGCCTGGTGCGTTGCTTATTTACTGGTGACGTGTTCCGTGATATTGCTGCGTATCCGCAGACCTGATTTACATCGTGCTTATAAATCGCCCTTTTTCCCGTTACCTCAAATTATCTCTAGTGTAGGGATTATTTTGGCGATCATTCACATTACACCTCCGGGAATGGAGCCCGGTGATGTGTATATTCCATTCGCCATTATGTTGGGTTTGACCGCCAGCTATGCCCTGTTTTGGACGCTTTGCGTACAACGGGTGAATCCGTTTAAACCCGTACCCGTTGAACAGGTACTTTCGCATACTTTTACTAAGGGTGAATTGCCGGAGGCGCAACTTGAGCCACTTCGTTCCCTTCATTGATGGTATTTGGCGGCGGTTGAATAAACCCCGCTCTCCTGTCGGTTATCAGGCAGGTATAACGTTAAATCGTCTGGAACAGAATTTGTCGCCTTACTGTTGTGAGCGCTTATCAGCAGAAAGTTTGCAGGTGACGTTACCTGATGGATTGCAGATTGAGGTTTATGAAAAGCCGAAGGCGTTATTTCTGGCCTATATTGTCAGTTGTTGTTTTCGTTTGCAGGGAATAACTTCACTCAAGGAAAGAATCGTTATTAGAGCCAAGGTAAAGGGAATATTTCGGCGAAAGACTGTGACTTATTACTGTTGTCATGGTGCAGAATTTGGGCAACAGATTATTGATTTACTTAATCAGTATCCATTAATTGGCGAAACGTTAGCAGAGCTGGATTTTCGGGATCTCGTTTTGAATATTCATCAGGGGCAATGGCAATTTGAGGTAGAACATTTTGCCGCTTCTGAGGTTGTTAGCCGATTGCCGGCCAGTCGTCGTTATTTGCGTTTGACTTCTGAGCAGCGTTATTTGTTGCTCAGTACCTTACTGATGTTTAAGCAACTCATGGAAAAGATCTAATATTTTACAGCGCGAGATGTCGTTTGTTTGCTAGTAAAAGTGTCGTATGTTTGCTACGCTTATCGAGCATGATTTCTGGAGAGTCCCTCATGATTATTAAAGAACGTATTCAGGCGCGTTTGAAGCGATCAAAACGTTATGTGTTCATCCGTGACGACTTTAAAGATATTGCTGGTTACGATCAGGTAGGAAGGATACTGCGTAGTTTGGTCAAAGAAGGTCAATTGCTGAAAGTGGGATACGGTGTTTACACCAAGGCTCGAAAAAACAGTATTACTGGGAAAATAATGCCTGCTTCTCCGGGAGGTTCTGATGCGGTTATTCTTGAAGCACTAGAGCGTTTAAAGGTGAAATACCGTTTGGATGGAGCTTCTGCTGCTTATACTGGCGGTAAATCAACACAGATTCCCGCTTATACCCAAATCAAAACCACACTCCGTTTCAAACGAGTGCTATCGGTGGGGAACAGCCGGTTAAATGGATGATTTATCAGGTTTATTCGCAGATGTTGCTGATGTGCTAGGTATCGGTGCTGTTTCTATTGTAGAAAAAGATTACTATATTGTTGAACTGCTTCGTCTGCTACAGCCTTTAGCGTTTGATACCCATAAACTAGTATTTGCTGGTGGAACAGCGTTGGCAAAAGCCGGAATTTCGCTTGACCGGATGTCGGAAGATGTGGATATCAAACTGGTTCCACAGCCTGAATTTTTGGTGGGTGTTCAGTACTCTCGATCTCAGCGTAAAAATATCAGAAAGGATATTGTTCAGACGATATCAGCGACTATTGTAGCATCTGGTTTTTTGGGGATTGATGATAACAACCCGAAGATCACACGGGATGAATATCGCTACAATGATATTTCGGTCCGCTATCCCCAACGTGTTGTACAGGCTCCCTACCTAAGGCCATTTATCAAACTGGAGTTGATAGAGTCTGATTTGCTGCAAGCGGCAGAACAGCGCGATATTCGTTCATTTGTCACGCAACTAACAGGAAAAGGTCAGGCGGTTGAAGCATTCCCTTGCACGACGATTATCAGCACTCAAGCTGAAAAGCTGATAGCTATGCTGAGACGGACTGCTGCGTTTATGCGTAATATTGATAGAAAAGATGACGAGTCACTGGTTCGTCATCTGCATGATAACTACTGCATTGTGAATGCAATAGGAACGGATATCCGTCAACTTGCTGGTTTTGTACAACAAACTATTGAACAGGATATTCAGCGTTATGGCCGCCAGTATCCTCAGTTTCAGATTTCGCCGATTGATGAGCTGAGAGCTGGGTTGGAAGAGTTGGGAAGTAATCCTATCTATCAGCAACGTTATCAACAACTTGTGATCCCGATGGTCTTTGAGCATAGTAGAATACCTTGGGCAGAAGCTTACGATTGTTTCCGGCAGACGGCTTTATCTGCTCTGAATGAGCTGAACTAAATTGTCTGATTGATGAACGCATTTACACAGGTATTGGTTATTGTTAGCAAAATTCGCTGTAAATCTTGGCCTAATGAGGGTGGAGGTATCGGGCGAAAAGCAATATAACCTGTTTTCCTATTATTGGTGCCCGAATTTTGCGTTGAAGAGGAATTGCATTCCAGCCGGCTTAAAGTCGCATTAGAAAAAAAATGGCCTTCCCGATTTGCTTATTATGCGGTGACATTACCAGAAACCCTGTTTCGACCTGAAATTGTTAATATTATTGATTGGCTTGTCGAGCAGTCTGCTCTGTCTGATGACTGCGTGGAATCATGTTCATTGGCTTGGAACTAATTTGAGTTGTTGTGATATGTCATTGTGGTTTCCTATTATTAATTGACCGCAAGAAGATCAATGGCTTTCTTGCGTACTTTGATGTTTACTTCCTTTACCGACAACACAATAAATCAATAAAATTTATTTATGCGTGTAGAAATGGACACCGTGATATTCATTTTCAATTTCTGAGAATTAATGATATTTTCATTTACTTAGCGGTATAGAGAGAAATTAAATTTTGATTCTCTATAACAGAGTAATATTTTAAATGTGAGTGATATTTTGGCAGTTAAATTATTAAATATTTATCTTGAGGGGAGATATAGCGAGATGATCTACTTATACACTGATAGTTCTCCAAATGGATATAAGATCACAATTGCTTTGGAAGAGTTGGGGTTGCCATATGTATTAAAGCATGTACGAATTGATCAGGATGAAAATAGAGAGCCTGAGTTTTTACAGTTAAATCCCCACGGGCGTATACCTGTACTTGTTGATGAAAGTACGGATGTAACGCTTTTTGAGTCGTCGGCGATTCTGCTTTATCTGGCTGCTAAAACTAACCAATTATTGCCGGAAGAATTTAAAAGCCGTTGGGAGGCGATTATGTGGTTAACGTTTCATTCTTCTAGCGTCGGGCCGATATTGGGACAACGGGTTCACTTTGAAATATTCGCGACTGAAAAAAATCATACGGCTATACAGCGCTATCGTCGCTTAACGGAAGAAGCTTTCTCTACGCTGAATAAACGGCTTAGTGATCGTCCCTTTTTGGCCGGAGATGAGTATTCCATTGCTGATATTGCCAATTTTGGCTGGATTCATATTGCCAGAATTATTGATTTTGATTTTAGTCACCATGAATATCTAAGTGCATGGCACGAACGTATTGCCTTAAGGCCCGCCGTGCAACGTGGGATTATAATACCGGAGCCGGCGACCAGTCCTTAATAAGTTGATGGTTAAGATAGAATAATGGTAGGGTGAATCGTATGCATAATATATCAAATTAAGATAGAGATCACAGATACTCAGGCAAATTTAGTGAAATCTTTCATCGAATTGTTATTATCCAATCTATACTTACTAGGCGGAAAATAAAAAGAGTAGATAGAAAAACTTAAGTGGCAATGCTCGATAGCAAGGCAAGGGGTTGTCGCGCTTTTGAAGATCGATTTACCTAAAATCAATTCTATTTCGGAGGAAATAGTTAATGTCTAGATCTAAAACAGGTGAGGAGTATATTGAAAGTCTGCGTGATGGAAGAACCATTTTTCTGAATGGAGAAAAGATCACTAATCACGTGGATCACCCTGCTTTTCGGAATGCAATTAGAACGGTAGCTTCACTTTATGATTATCAGGCAGAACACGCTGATCGAATGACGTTCGAAACTTCTGTCGGTAAACGCGTTGGTTTATATTGGGAACTTCCTACCACTCGAGAGAAATTAATTGCCAGAGGTGAGGCTGCGTATGCCTGGGCGATGCGAAGTTGTGGTTGGTTAGGTAGAAGTCCAGATCATGTTTCTGCCGCTCTTACCGGAATGATGACTTATCTGGAAGTATTTGAGGAATATTCCAAGGATAGGGCCGAGGCGTTAAAAAATTACTATTCATATGCCCGTGATAAAGATATTTATTTGGCTTTTACATTAGTCAATCCACAAGGCGATCGATCCAAAACGCCCAGTGAACATATAAAAAACGTATTTCATACTCTTGGTGTGTTGGAGGAAAAACCGCAAGGAATAATTGTTCGCGGGGCAAAGATGTTAGGAACAGCAGCCGTCCTTGCGGAAGAAGTTGTTGTTGGCGTATTTAATCCACTCAAAGAGGGTGTTGATGATAAATATGCTCTGTCTTTTGCATTACCGTTGAATACTAAGGGAATAAAAATTCTTTCCAGAAAATCCTATGAAACAGGCAGTAATAAATTTGATTCCCCTTTAGCGCATCAGTTTGACGAGAATGATGCTGTCGTTTATTTCGACGATGTTTTTGTTCCGTGGGAAAGAGTTTTTGTTTATAAAAATACGGATATGTGCCGCCGACAATTTCAGGCAACTGGCGCTGACGTTTTAATGGATGTTCAGGGTATGGCTCGGTATGCCGTTAAGCTGCATTTTTTAACGGGTTTGGCCCATCAACTTACTGAAGCTACAGGCATCAATGAGTTTCCCGCAGTTCGTGAGTCATTAGCTGAACTTGCTTGCTATGCCGCTAATATTGAAGGGCTCTTTCGTGGTTTGATTAGTAATCCTGATCGACATAATGAGTATTATATTCCCAATCGATTACAACTATATGCTTGCCAGGTTGTATTGCAGTCAACTTATCCAAAGGTGATAGAAAGCATCAGAAATCTTTCAGGTGGTGGCGTGATTATGTTACCGTCAAATTATATTGACTTAGCAAACCCAGAAATTCGTGACTTAATAGAAAAAACACAATATTCAACTTTACTGGCGCCTATTGAACGCGTGAAATTACTGAAATTAGTGTGGGATGCTATCGGGTCTGAATTTGCATCACGTCATACTCAATATGAGATGTTCTATTCAGGAGCGCATCATGTTGCTTTGTCTCGCCTTTATGATGAATATGATTGGGATTTTGCTAAGAGTATGAGCAGAGGGATTTTAGATTCTATAGATGTTAGCTGAGTTTTGTATTTAATTTAGATGCAACTAACTTGTTTTATTTTTATAATATTTGAAGGAGCGGGATAGATTACATCCCGTTTTTTTGTTATTTAATCTTTTAAAAGATGGGAGATTTAACCAATATCATCTCAGTATATGGGGTTATTTATATACCCGTTATCTTTCAAGTTGACTCTTTGTTGGCTGCATTCACTCACCCCGGTCACATAGTTATCTATGCTCCCGGGGATTCGTTCCCTTGCCGTCGCGATGCATCTTGAAATCCATAGGGTATATATCCATCCGTAAATTATTTCATCATGTTAGAGAATCATTTCTCTGAAAGGTTTTAACATGTTTATATATTGTTAATGGAAGTTAATACACAATTTATTCTATTAATAATAGTAATTGTTCTTATTCTTAAATAAGGATTTAGTGCATGATTTGCCGCGTCAAAAAATTGAATATCAATAATCAACCATTAAAAGAGAGAAAAAATGAAAATAAACATAATGATATGTGCTCTTATGGCTTCCTTTAATGTCTTTGCCTCTGAGTGTCACCAAATAAAATTTCAGCAAGACCAGCAAGCAATAAGCGGGAATTTTAATACTCAGGGAGTATCGTGTATTGAATTTAAAATGCAGCCTGAATATTATGTCCAGGGATCGGCATTGGGTATGCAGAAATTGGTAGTGCAGAAGGGTCATCAACAACATATTCGTACGCTTTTCACTGATAATCCGATAGATGCTCGTCAGTCAATTGGTTTTACTGTTCCTCGGACGGGAAAATATCGGTTGGCAGCCAAGGGCAAAGCAGGAGCGCCGTGGCAGCTTACATTGTCATTTCCACCTTATATCCCAAGGGATAATGACGCCAGACAACAACCAGAAAGCCCGCGTCTGAAACAACTCCAAGTTGAAGTCGCACAAGGAAAAAGTACCCATGCCTTCTGGCGAGAAATAACTCGCAAGGGCGCTCCGTTGATTGAAGATTATGATGATAAGAATAAGCGCGTCACTTTCCTGTGGCGTGGAGCAAAAGCGAATGTCTTTATTCTGGGGGCGCCGAGTGGCGATCATGATCCGATGTCGCATTTGGCCGGTACTGATGTTTGGTTTCACAGTTATATCGTTCCGTCAGATACTTTGATGCAATATAAATTGGCGCCGGATTTACCGCAGGTTGAAGGCACGATTGACGAACAGCGTAGGTCGATTTTAATTACTGCCCAAGCCGATCCGTTGAATAAAAATGTCGTACCGGCGATATCAGAAGATGCGTTTAACCATGATTCATTGCTGGCATTAAGACCGACTCTGTGTGATATCGCACAATTCAAACAATTGCCTTTTCAAGGAGTCACTAAACTTCATCAGCTTGAGAGTAAGATTTTGGGTAATAGTCGGGAAATTGCGATTTATCAACCGATTACTCCGATGAAACAGCCTGCTATGTTGGTGCTGTTTGATGGGAAGATTTACCGTAAACAGTATTATATTGATAGATTTTTCGATTCCCTGATTGAACAGGGCAAGATCCCGCCGATGTATGTAGTGTTTATTGATAGCCTGGATAGTGCGCGTCGAGGTCAGGAATTGCCGCCCAATCCTAATTTTGCTGAATTTATGGCGAGCGAGTTGATACCGTGGCTGGCTGCTCAGGGTATTAAAGTGCCGGCAGAACGTACCATTATTTCAGGTTCCAGTTATGGCGGATTGGCATCTTCATGGGTGGCGTTTAATCATCCTGAGTTGTTTGGCAATGTTCTCAGTATGTCTGGTTCGTATTGGTGGGCGCCTCAGGGAGAAAAGCCTGAATGGTTGACCCGTGAATTTGCCAAAGCGGAGAAAAAACCGCTGCGTTTCTATTTACAAGCGGGATTGTTTGAAACCCGTGTGGGGGAGTTGGAGGGCATTTTATATCATAATCGTCGCCTGAAAGAGACGTTATTACAGAAGGGTTATCCAGTTGAATCCAGTGAAGTTTCTAGTGGTCATAATTATATTTCGTGGTGTGAAACCTTGTACCACGGAACCCGGTCGTTGGTAGCGAAATGGTGAATGAATTTTATTTTCTTCACATAACTGTCACATAGTTTATTTAGTATCCCTTTACCAGATAGCGATGATTTTTATTCCGATTACGTTTTAATAAGGAAATCTTAATGTCGAACAAGTATACGAAAAGTTTGGTTGCAGTTATGGTTTCTGCCTTAATTTCAGGTGTTAGCTTACCGGTGTCGGCGGCTGGTGATCAAAATGTCGATCAAATTATGGCGGAAAGTCGGGCGGTAAAAGGTAATATTACGGAATTTGGCGGCGCTCGCCGTATGACTCAAAACCAGACTGAGGCATTAAAAGCAGCAATAAATAATCATAAAGCTAAGAACGTTATTTTGTTTATTGGTGATGGTATGGGGGATTCTGAGATTACTATTGCCCGTAACTATGCGGAAGGCGCGGGTGGATTTTTTAAAGGAATTGATGCCTTGCCATTTACCGGCCAATACACTCACTATTCTCTGGATAAAAAGACGCGTAAACCAAATTATGCGACGGATTCAGCCGCTTCTGCCACCGCCTGGGCTTCTGGTATAAAAACCTATAATGGCGCGTTGAGTGTCGATGTATTTGGTCAAGATCATCAAACCCTGCTTGAGCTGGCAAAAGCGAATGGTAAAGCAACAGGCAACATAACGACGGCTAGGATACAGGATGCAACGCCAGCGGCACAGTATGCGCATGTCACTGACCGTTACTGTTATGGCCCACAAGAGACAATAAAAAAATGTCCAACTAATGCGCTAGAAAATGGCGGGCGTGGTTCGATCACAGAGCAATTATTAGCGGCTCGTGCTGATATCACATTAGGTGGAGGCGCCAAGGTTTTCGCCCAGAAATCGGTTGCTGGCGCTGGTAAAGATAAAACGCTGGAACAGCAGGCACAGGAACAGGGTTATCAGTTAGTTAGGGATGCTAAATCACTGGCATCCGTTACCAGAGCGGATCAGAAAAAACCGTTATTGGGCCTGTTCCATGAAGACAATATGGACATTGCTTGGGAAGGGCCTAAAGCAGTTTATCACGGTAATATTGATAATCCCCCAGTGACTTGTAAAGTCAACTCGAAACGGAATCCTGATGCGCCGACGTTGGCGCAGATGACGGGGAAAGCCATTGATCTGTTAAAAGAACATAAGAATGGTTTCTTCTTACAAGTGGAGAGCGCTTCTATTGATAAGCAGGATCACGAAGCTAATCCTTGTGGTCAGATTGGTGAAACGGTTGAATTGGATAAGGCGGTACAAATTGGCTTGCAGTATGCGCGTAAACACGGTGATACATTAGTGATTGTCACCGCCGATCATGCTCACGCCAGTCAGATTATTGAAGCCCATATAAAATCTCCGGGGCTGACTCAGGCATTAATCACTAAAGATGGTGGGGTGATGGCGGTTAACTATGGTACTTCTGAGGGTAAGGAACAGGAACATACTGGCGCTCAACTCAGGGTGGCCGCTTATGGTCCTCAGGCAGCCAATGTTGTGGGTTTGACTGACCAGACAGATCTGTTCTTCACGATACGTGATGCGATGCAGTTAAAGTAATTTTGGGCGTGGTTGAGGAATAAAGAGTTAAGGCCGGATATTCTTCGGCCTTAATTTCTCTTCCCTCTGGCAATTGCAACTGGCTTGTACTTCACACTTTTTTGTATATGATATTGGTAATCATTATCATTTGACTGGGTGCAAGTTATGGTCAGAATTAAAGACAGAGAGAAATCGCTTTTCTGGCAGGGTATGACCAGTTTGTGGGGAATAGGTTTATCTAGCCTGGCTGGCATGCTGTTCGTCATCGTCAATCCTGGAATTGAGCAGTTCAAAATTGGGGTGGTATTAGCGATGTTGTTGACGTTGTTTATGCTGCTAAACCAGAAATCACGCCATTTTTTGTTGATACCATCAGGGTTCGCTGTGTTGTGCGCTTTATTGGCTGGAATGCATCAGTTTGGCTGTTTTTGACGTTTTATCGAAGGAAAAATGGATGAGAGGCGCAATGTAGAAAATGAAATGTAGAAAATGAACAGATTGGTGCGAAAGGAGGGACTTGAACCCTCACGTCCGTAAGGACACTAACACCTGAAGCTAGCGCGTCTACCAATTCCGCCACCCTCGCAGGTACTGTCATTTTTGTTGCCGAATTCAATCAGCGGCTGTCTGATTTGGTGCGAAGGGGGGGACTTGAACCCCCACGTCCGTAAGAACACTAACACCTGAAGCTAGCGCGTCTACCAATTCCGCCACCCTCGCAAATTCAGACAGTGCCAATCTGTTGGATTGACAGCATGGGGGCGAATTCTAGTGGTTTTTTAGCAGGCGTCAATCATTATTTATTATAGCGTTGCATGATTGCCGTAAAAATCATCATCCTTCTATTATTTTGAACCTGTCCTTGAATCAAGGACAGGCTGAGTCAATTAGAATTTTTTTGTCGCCTGATAAACCTTGAATTTCCCTGTCTGAGCAATGACTTCATGAGAGCCAAAAGTTTTATCCAGTAAATCGGGATAAGGCAGGAAGGCATTGGCGACAATCCGCAATTTTCCTCCGGGTTTGAGGTGGTTGGGAGCCTGGCGGATCAGATCATCGGCGGCCAATAAACTGGTTTTTAGTCCTTCATGGAAAGGAGGATTAGAGATAATCCAGTTGAATTTATCTTCAATATTGGAATAAACGTTACTGACAACCACATGACCTTCCAGTTTATTGGCTTTTAAGGTTGCTTTACTGGAGGCAATGGCTGCGGCATTAACATCACTGAGCGTCAGTGCTAACTCAGGATTTTTCTTACCCAATACCGCTGCCAGAACACCTGCGCCACAGGCGATATCCAGTAAATTGCCAGAGAGAGGTTTGTCAAAGGTAGAAAGCAATAAACGGCTGCCAACATCCAGTTCATCCTGGCTAAATACACCCGGTAACGTATTCACTATGACATTTTCCACCTGATAACTGTTCCACCAGTTATCCTGTTCGAACTGAACTTCATGTTCTAACTGGCCGTAGAACAGACTGCAACGACGGGCGCTGTCGATTTTTCGAAACGTTGCCATGCCTTCCATCAGCTTGTCTACACTACGTACTCCGCTACGGTTTTCTCCGACAATGAAAATATTGATGCCTTTTGGCAAAACAGAGAACAGGCTACGTAATTGAAAGCGAGCTTCTTGTTTACTTTTAGGCCAGTAGTAGATCAAGGTGTCACAGCCCTGGGTAAATGCTTTTTCGGCTACCAGGCCAAACCAGGCATGATCACCTAGAGTACGGATCAGTGATTGCCAGTGATGATATTGGTTAGTGTGCACTCGCACACTGGCAGCATCAATTTGGGTTGCCAGTGTATCCTGAATATCACCGGCGAAGAGCAGATGATGAGAGCTAAATTGCTCACGGTGACGCAAAATAACTTCACTGGCGGGGGTTAACGCAGACATTTGTCTATAAGCTCCTTCATGTTTTGTGTCCAAGTATCAGGGAATAATAAATCTAACACCCAATATTGGCGCAGATCGTGGCCTCTGATAACATGTTGCCGATTATTTTTTACAGCAGGTGGTATAAATATGGTAACCCGGCGCGACAGGTTATTAGCTCAATTGGGGATTACCCAATGGACCTTACGTAATCCGGCGGTTTTACAAGGTGAATTAGCTGTTCACTTACCTGACGCCACCCGTCTGCTGATTATTACCAATGACCACATTGATTTAACTAATTCATTATTAATAGATATTTTCACCGCTATGGGACTGGATAAATCCTCTGTTTACTGCATTACAGCAAATAATGTTGCAATGTTACCGGAACAGGTCAAGTGTCCATATTGGCTGTTGGGTGTGGATATTACACTATCATGGCCGGGAATTTCTTTGAGAAGCCCGGCATTAAATGATTTATATTTTGATGGACAGGCAAAACGTTCTCTCTGGCAACAGATTTCTCAACATGAACAACATTTCTCTATTAATGCCCGCTGATCTCCCGCCCGCTTTTTTGGTGGAGAAAGCCAGTCATGCGTTCCCGTGGAGTGAAAAAACATTTTTCAGCAATCAGGGTGAGCGGTATTTGAATTATAAGCTTGCGATTAAGGAACAACTTATTGGCTTTGCGATAACCCAAGTGATATTAGATGAAGCAACCCTGTTTAATATTGCTGTTCATCCTGACTATCAAGGTAAAGGTTATGGTAAAGCATTATTAGAATATTTAATCTCAATTCTGCCGGGTAAAGGGGTGAATACCTTATGGTTAGAAGTCAGACAATCGAATCATTCCGCTATTAGATTGTATGAACAATCAGGGTTTAACCAAGTCTCTGTTCGTAAGCGTTACTACCCTACTGCGACAGGTAAAGAAGATGCCATCATCATGGCGCTGCCGTTATTTGCCTAATAAGCGCTATAAAATTGATTGATTGTTTATAACGCCGATTTCAGCGAAAATGAGCGCCAATTTTTCATTCACCCACGGGTTTGGCAACGGTTTTCCTTGCGGGGAAACGTCTGATGTTGACTACAAGCCCGTATAGAAAGCAGAAGATTGTTATTGATGTCAAATTCCCCTTTTCAGCAGGAAGTCGCTAAACGGCGAACTTTTGCTATCATTTCTCACCCTGACGCAGGGAAAACGACGATTACTGAAAAAGTGTTGCTGTTTGGACAGGCGATTCAGAAAGCCGGTACGGTGAAAGGTCGTGGTTCAAACCAGCACGCGAAATCTGACTGGATGGAAATGGAGAAACAGCGTGGTATTTCCATTACCACTTCTGTGATGCAGTTTCCTTATCAAGATTGTCTGGTTAACCTGTTGGATACGCCCGGGCATGAAGATTTCTCCGAAGATACTTATCGTACATTGACGGCGGTTGACTGTTGCTTGATGGTCATTGATGCCGCTAAAGGGGTTGAGGATCGGACACGTAAATTGATGGAAGTGACCCGTCTGCGCGATACCCCGATTCTAACGTTCATGAACAAGCTTGACCGCGATATCCGTGATCCAATGGAACTGATGGATGAAGTGGAAAATGAGTTGAATATCGCTTGTTGTCCGATTACCTGGCCGATTGGCTGCGGTAAGTCTTTTAAAGGGGTTTATCACCTCTATCTTGATGAAACTTACCTGTATCAGACCGGAAAGGGGCATACGATTCAGGAAGTCCGCGCAATTAAGGGGCTGGATAATCCTGAACTGGATGCCGTGATTGGTGAAGATTTGGCTGAACAGTTGCGTCAGGAACTGGAACTGGTGCAGGGGGCTTCCCATGAGTTTGATCATCAGGCATTTTTGCAAGGTGAACTGACACCGGTATTTTTCGGTACGGCGCTGGGTAACTTCGGCGTTAATCATATGCTGGATGGTTTGGTGAAATGGGCGCCTGCGCCGATGCCGCGTCAGACAGATGTTCGTCAAGTTTCCGCTCAGGAAGATAAATTTACCGGATTTATCTTTAAAATCCAGGCCAATATGGACCCTAAACACCGTGACCGCGTGGCTTTCTTACGTATTGTGTCAGGTAAATATGAAAAGGGCATGAAGCTACATCAGGTCAGAATTAAGAAAGATGTGGTGATTGCTGATGCGCTGACATTTATGGCGGGCGATCGCTCTCATGTGGATCATGCCTATCCGGGAGATATTATCGGTTTGCATAACCACGGGACAATTCAGATTGGTGATACCTTTACTCAAGGGGAAGATCTGAAATTTACCGGTATTCCTAACTTTGCGCCGGAATTATTCCGTCGTATTCGCTTGCGTGATCCTCTGAAACAGAAGCAACTGCTGAAAGGATTGGTTCAATTATCTGAGGAAGGCGCTGTACAGGTATTCCGTCCACTGACAAATAACGATTTGATTGTGGGAGCCGTTGGTATTCTCCAGTTTGATGTGGTTGTTGCCCGTTTAAAAAGCGAATATAACGTTGAAGCTTTATATGAACCGGTAAACGTCTCAACGGCGCGTTGGGTTGAGTGTCATGACGCTAAGAAGCTGGAAGAGTTTAAGAGTAAGAATGAGCAAAATCTGGCGCTCGATGGTGGCGACAACCTGACTTATATTGCTCCAACGATGGTTAACCTAAATCTGACGGGTGAACGTTATCCTGACGTCAATTTCCGTAAAACGCGGGAACATTAATATTTTTAAGGCTAACAATGAGTTAGCCTTTTTCTTTACAAAAATATATGTAACACAAGAATAATTTATAATTTAGTCGGCAAGATCCGACTTACTTTTATAGCGCTTTGCTTTATTTTCCTGTTATTATTTCCTCGGTCTTTACTGTAATGCTGTTTTTATTTTCCGATTTTATTGGAAGGGATAACCTATTTTCTAATCCTAACGAGGATTGTGATTCTGTTTAGATGACTTAGGTTATGTTGTGCAAAGAGATGTGTAAAGACAGCTTGAATGGCTTTATAGATTCAGAAATCTAACCGACAATTAAGGAAGGTATAGAATGAAGAATGTTAAATTGGCTCACTTGTTGGTGGCTATTGCCTTGGGTACCACTTTAGTTAGCAATAGTGTACTGGCGGAGGAGTCTTTTAAAAATAAAGCGACACAAGCACTCGACAGTGCTGGTCAGAAAATCGATGATTCAATGAAAAACATCGATGGTTATATGGGTGATAGTGCTACCACAGCGAAGATTAAAAGTGAGTTGTTGGCGGCAAAAGGGATCAACAGTAGTGATATCTCAGTAAAAACAGAGGGGAGAATCGTTTATATTTCTGGCTTTGTGAAAAGCGAGAAACAATCCAGAGAAATTATAGAAATTATCTCTAAAGTGAAAGGGGTCAAGTCGATTCAAAATGGTCTGACCATAAAAAAATAATATATTTTGTTAATTGAGTGGTTGTTTTCCATTCAAATAATTTTTGTTGTACTAATCGAATAGCGCTAATCGAATAGTACTAACCGGATATGCGCCCTCACCAGGGGCCTTTTATCAAAATATTGACCACGTAGCACCATAATATAATGACGGATAATAACTTTCCAAGTTATGCTCTCTATCCGTCATTTATTTTCTTGGGGGTTGTGTGGGGAAACGTATACCGATAACGTTGGGGAATATTGATCTATTATCCTATAAATATAAGTCGTCTATTAAATCTGGAAAGGTTGCGCTTGTTTGTGAAGGTGGAGGGCAGCGCGGTATTTTTACCGCAGGTGTGCTGGATGAATTTATGCGTGTCGAATTCAACCCGTTTGATCTACTGCTTGGTACTTCGGCAGGCGCTCAGAACCTTTCAGCTTATATTTGTGGGCAGCGTGGATATGCCCGGCGTGCTATCAGTCGCTATACAACCAATCCAGCCTTCTTTAACCCGTTGCGTTTTGTACGTGGTGGTCATTTAGTTGATTTAGATTGGTTTGTGCAGACCGCTTTTCAGCACCTGCCATTGGATATCCCGACAGCTTTACGTAAATTTGCAGCAGGATGTGAATTTTATACGTGTGCATGTCGTTCAGATAATTTTGAACCTACCTATTTCCAACCTGATGAAAATAACTGGCTGGAAGTGATTAAGGCATCAAGCGCCATTCCTGGGTTTTATCGCAATGGCGTGACGATCAATGATGTTGTTTATTATGACGGCGGCATCAGTGATGCTATTCCAGTAGAAGAGGCGTATCGGCGTGGTGCTGATACCATAGTGGTAATCCGCACAGTCCCTTCACAGCTCTATTACACGCCTGATTGGGTGCAACGAATGGAACGTTGGTTGGGAGATAGTGGCTTGCAAAAGATGGTACGGATGCTACAACAACATGCGAAAAGCTACCACCGCATCCAGAAATTTATTGAAAATCCACCTGATGATGTACAGATTTTTGAGATCTACCCGCCAGCCCCCTTAACTAGCAGTGCATTAGGTAGCCGTTTGCCGGCACTGAATAGGGATTATTACCTTGGGCGTCGTTGTGGGCGCTATTTCTTGGAGACAGTTGGTCACTTATTTATTGGTAATAAGTTTACCCTTACTCAGGATAACAACGACCATTTAAGCGGTAGCACTTTGTGCCAGAAAGAAGAAAACAGGACATTGGCTGCGTTACCGACCGCCTTAGCTGCATCGTCAGAACAAGATTAATAACGGATAGTTTCATGTTTATTGATACCCATTGCCATTTTGATTTCCCGCCGTTTCGTGGTGATGAACAGCAGAGCCTGCAACGAGCGGCACAGGTTGGAGTGGATAAAATTATTGTTCCTGCTATCAGTAGGGCAAATTTGCAGCGGGTATCTGAATTGGCTCATTCTTATCCAGCAATTTATGCTGCGTTGGGTTTGCATCCTCTTTATGTCGATCAACATCAGGAAGCGCATCTTGCGGATCTGGAACAATTTCTGCAACAGAAACACGAAAGGCTGGTGGCAGTTGGGGAAATTGGGCTTGATCTCTATATGGCTGAACCGCAGTTTGAAAAGCAGAAAGCATTGTTATGTGCTCAATTGCGGTTAGCAAAACAGTATGAATTACCGGTTATCCTTCATTCCCGAAAAAGCCATGATCAACTGGCCGCGATGCTAAGAAAAATCAACCTTCCCTGTACCGGTGTAGTACACGGATTTGCGGGTAGCTTATCGCAGGCAGAGGCTTTTATCAGTTTGGGATATTACATTGGGGTAGGGGGAACCATTACTTATGCAAGAGCGCAGAAAACACGTCGCGTAATGGCTGAACTTCCATTAACGTCTCTGGTATTGGAAACTGATGCCCCGGATATGCCGCTTTTCGGCTTTCAGGGAGAGCCTAACCGACCGGAAAGAATTGCCGGAGTTTTTGCTTCATTATGTGAGCTTCGTTGCGAATCTCCTGATGAAATTGCTAACCAACTTTATCATAACAGTATTAAATTGTTTCGATTGGTTATATGATTTATAGAGTGATTTTAACCATCGTTAGCAAAGGTGTGGTTAACTGAAATTGGATAAAATGATGGCGGATTAATACTCAAGGCGTCGAAGCTATGATATTTTCAATTAAAAAAACGGTACCCCAACCGTGAGTATTAGTTACCTAACGTTTGAGGCGCCGTCCATTTTTTAAATAATCTTGAGAAATTTTACCCGTGTATTGCATAAACCAACGGTACAGTTATTCGTAAAATCTGCTTTTACTTAAATATTAACCATACCACCATCGATAATAATGTCAGTTCCCAACAAAAATTTAGACTCATCTGAAGCGAGGAAAACGGCCACATCTGCGACATCCGCCGGGGTTCCTAGATGTCCGGCTGGAATCATAGCGCTCACTTCCTGATATACACGTTGAGTATTGTTTATCCCTAATTTGTCGAATGCCGGAGTCATTATTGGGCCGGGGCTAATACTATTAACTCGAATCTGACGATCTACAAATTCCGCAGCTAAAGCGCGTCCCATAGCTAATAAAGCGCCTTTGCTTGCTGAATAAGTCGCACTTGTTCCACTTTTACCGATATGACCACTGACTGAGCCGGACAGAATGATAGAAGAGGGTCTCGCAAGAAGAGGGAGCATGGATTGTAAGAGGAAAAACGGCCCTTTTAAATTAATCGACATGAGGCGATCAAAACCCTCTTCACTTTCTTCTTCTAATTTATGACTCGTCACAATTCCGGCATTAAGAAAAAGCGCATCAATCTGCGGCCAGCGCTCTTTAATGGTATCCCTTAAGATTACTTGTGATGCCAAAGACCCTGCGTCACTGGGTATAACCCAAACATCCTTGCCAAAGAATCTCTGGGCAAAATCCAATGTCTGCGGATTGTTTCCAGTAATTGCGACATGAGCTCCTTCTGCATGGAATTTTTTTGCTGTTTCGAAACCAATACCGGTTGTTCCTCCGGTGATTAAGGTATATTTCCCCGATAGTCTAAACATGATTGTTTCATTCCTCTTAAAAGATGCATATATATCCTGCTAAATTCAAAGTTCTTCACGAACTGCAAGACCCAGGTTTTGCAACATGGGCGTATTCTCCAGGTTGTAATCCTCCTAATGTCATACTCGAAACTTTGCTGGGTAAATTAACCATAGCCACTTTATGACGTCTTTCATTTGAGAAATTCAAATCTTGGCTAATTTCAGAATTTAATACATTTTCATGAATTAATTGCTTTGGTTTATCTTCAATTAATTCATCAGGAACTTTATTAAAATCTCCCGAGGAGAAATGATTCATTTTCACCATAATTACCTCTAATATCGCCTCTTATTCCAAAATTTGCATTTTTTTACTATTTTGAAATAACGTTAAAAACACTTTATTTTAAAAGTAACTTAGCCATATTTTTTGCCAGGCGTTGATCATGCTCTCTATTATCCCGGCAATACCATGCGATATGTCCATCAGGTCTGACAAGAACACAGGCGTTTTCATCAAAATGACAGCGGCCATAAAAATCACCATAAATGTCGTTAATTTCTTCGCCAGGACCAATAATATATGCATTTATTTTGCAAGCATGTTCTTGGTTATATTTTTCTACTGCCGAAATCCATTTTTTCCCTACTATTCCGGTGAGCAATGAAAATTTCCCATGACCAACCAAATTAATTGAAGATATAATTTTTCCCTTTTGGCTTAACCAAACATGTGGAATTCGTGCGCCAGGTGTAAATGTAGAGTGATACATGAAAAATAGATCGTCACTTTTTTCTTCTTCGTTAGAAACTCTTTCGCTCAAAATAGCCGCCGATCTATAACATTGGTTTAGCTCAGCTCCGTGTCCATTAAGCTCATAGTTCTTTAATCTTAATGCCTTATAAAATCTATTCCTTCTCGTTACGCCAATATCATCATCAGAGGAAAGAAATTCTGCGGTAGAGACTGTAGGTTTATCCAACCCCAATGAAAGACTCAGTTCTTGGCTTTCACTGATACTTTGCATTGCTCGGGCAACAACTGCTTTTCCTACTGGAACTCTCTCTTGACTATAAGTTTCTAATAATTCCTGTCCTGCATAATGTTTGAGAACATAGGCAAGTTTCCAACATAAATTATAAGAATCTTGAATAGAAGTATTAGATCCCAACCCATTATTGGGTGGATGCCGATGAACAGCATCGCCAACACAAAATATGCGTTGATTAGAATACTCCTCCGCATACATATTATTTACCGTCCAGGTCGATATTGACTTAATATCTATATCCACATCATAATCGCCGATAAGCTTTTTAAGAATATTGACCGCATCATTCTCGGTAATTATGGGCGGCGGTTGAGTGATGTCGTAATTCCATACTCCCAACCACTCTTTCCACGGACGCACCATTCTTAATGCACCCAGGCCAATTCCACCAGAAATAGCTTCATTATTGAAAATGAGAAATAACGCGCCGGGCCGATGAGAAACTAAAGCAGATAGATCAGCGTCAAAGAAAATATTTATACAGCCAGCAAGATCCAATTCGCCTTTCATCGGCAGTTGTGCATCGGAACAAACTTTACTTCTGGCGCCATCAGCCCCAATAAGATATTTAGCCCGTATTTGATACTCGCGCTTTTCTAAGCGATCAAAAGCCGTTACCGTAATACCTTGTTTATCTTGTGTGGCCTGTATATATTCTGACGAAAACTTAACATGTGCTCCATTTTTAATAGCACGGCCAATCAATATCGGTTCAAGGTAGGTTTGCGGTATATCACAGATACTAAATGGACTCGCTATTTTATAATCACTTAAACGTTCTGGATGCGCTCCCCATGATTTTATTCTCGCAATTTCGTTTCCTGCCAATGTCTCGCAGAATATACTATTGCCCATTACCTCATTTAGTACTGAACTTGCCATTAATTCATCACCAACACCAAACTCCGATAATATTTCTATTGTCCTCTGATTTGTTATATGCGCACGAGGTGTATTAGCCAACCACCGATGTTTAGTGATGACCATTGTATTAATCCCATAACTACTCAGAAACAAAGCTGCTGCGGAGCCAGAAGGGCCACTACCTACGATAACAACATCTGTCTCAATCATAATATTATGTTCCGTATTTAATTCATGTTAATACCATATCCCCGGAAAATTATCTCTTATTTACCTATAATCTTATCCAGCATTGAACCTATATTGTTCGGAACCTTATCGCCTTTCCAGGCAATATATTGGTCGGGACGTACTAAAAGGAGCCTTGCTTGATATAATTGCCAAGCATCACTACCGGAAAGATCAATAATCTTGATCGGAATTTTACGTTGATATGCCTGATCTAATAGTTCAGATACCTCTGGGAAATAAGCCCCTACCCGAAGTAAGCTAAATCCAGTGCCTAAAATATCGAATAGCGATATTTTTGTTCCAGGAACCGGTGTGAGCCACAGATGCGGCAATCGGCCTCCTGGCACATGACTTGGCTGATAATGAATAAAGTCATCATCCGGTATTGGCGCACTATTAATAATGTGGGGAGAATGGTCATATCTGGCGCCAAGTTCAACACCAATAGAAGAAAATTGACTGCGGAAAGTACTTAGCTCAATCCCCATTTTTTTGCGGGCCAAATTCCCTGCGGAATCTGCATCTTCTAGATTTGTCGGTATGGATAATGATGAGACCCGCTGCGTTAAAAAACGGGCGGCAGCGGTATTTCTCAATGCAATTGGGCGGCGTTCGCTTTCATAAGAATCCATTAACGCATTACCTGCCCAACCCTTGATAGACGCAGCAAGTTTCCAGGCTAAATTACTCGTATCATCAATGCCAGTATTCATGCCAAAGCCGCCGGTAGGCGAAAATAAATGAGCGGAGTCGCCTGCTAAATATATTTTGCCGTCAGAGAATCTTTCAGCGACAAGCGCCACGCCGCCTTTCCATACCGAATTACTCAGAACGGATACTTCAATATCTGAGCCTATTCCTGCCTGAGCTATGCGAATTAATTCCGACTCATTGATAGCTTTTCCATGTTCACTTTGAGTCATAAGTAAAAAATCATCTTTGCCATCCAGGCTGATAAATAACATTCTCAACATCGGGCAGATGATATTGTACATCCAAGATTCTTTGTCTTTTAATATCCCTTGGTGAAGCCTAGGGATACGGATATAACTGGATATCATGCCGCCAGTCAGAAAACCTATTTTAGCTTCAACCGTTCCTTCATATGCGATACCAAGCTTGGAACGAACAAAACTTTGTCCACCATCGCAGCCAATCATATAGCTTGTGTGCCAGACTTCATCGGGATGTTTTCCCTGAATACACTCTGCATAAAGTTTTACGTCATCTTTAAGCTGGATAAAATCTTTAACGCGCCAGCCATATTTCATGGTGATATTTGGACGACTACGGGCATGTTGTAGTAAAAACTTTTCAACATACATTTGGTTGACCCGCATCAAGGGTTCTGGAACGGGATCGGTCGAAATAGCATGTTGGAGCCTGGATATTTTCTGTATTCCTGACGGCATATTGATACGAGCGAGTTCCCATCCATTAAGCCGGGTAAAATATGACACATCCAGCGGAAACTCTTTTGGCAATCCTAATGCCCGAATAGCTTGAGATATCCCTAAACGACGATAATGTTCCATCGTGCGAGCATTATGGGTATTACCCTTGGGGTGCCATCGGGTTTCCTCGTCCAAATTAAAAATAACCGAACGAATACCGTATAAATCCAGAAATAAAGCCAGCATTAAGCCAACGGGTCCGCCGCCGACGATGGCTACTGGAGATTCATTTTCTAAAGTCAAAATTAACCCTCCTTAATCATGACCCGTGGCAATTAACGACTTAGATTAAAGATGTCAGTTGAAATATTTTATATATCTGTGCATTTTTACCTGTTCCTTGTTCCTCATATAAAACAAAATAGTTGTAGCCGTGTTCTGTGAGTAACTCACTAAATGCGGCTTCATTTCCCTGGCTGCTAAACCCGATGAGTATCTTCCCTTGAGGATTAAGATATTTTCTTGCTTCTTGCAGGAAACGTTTATGGGTTATATATCCTGGGTCGTAAAATGCGTGATAAATTTCCTCTTTAAAAGTGTAATTTTCAGGAACAAATAAGAAATTAGAGTTCCAGAAAATAATATCAAAACTTTCACCATCTTTTAATATGTCAAATAAATCCCCATGCCTGACAGAAATTAAATTATTTACCCGATGACGAGTCACATTAAATAAGGTGTTTTTCACTGCCTCTTCGCTAATATCAGAAGCAACAACGGGATAACACCCTGCTAGCGCTGCTGTAATAGCTGTCACTCCCGCACCACAGCCTAACTCCAAAAAAGAGCTATTTCGTGCATAAGGAATATTCCGGGTAAAAATACCGGTGGATTGGAAATGAGTGGGAGGGAACACATTTTTATGAATGTTAAATAACCTGCCCATACATTCAAACTCAGAAATACCGGAGGATTCAGCAAGAATCAGTTTTTGTTTTATAGCATCAATAACCGGTTTTTCATAAAGATCTTCATTCACTGTAATTTACCTTTTCTATTATTAATGTTAACTATTATTAATGTTAATTAGTGGGTATATGGCGAGTGATTTTTAAAATTCCATTTGGAATTTCTCTACTTGTTTCATATTCCTCAAGAATTTTAGGCAGAAGATCCCTTAATCTGCGTTTCAAAACCTTACCGGTTACGCCAATAGGAATCTGATCGAAACTGTTAACAACAATAACAATATATTCGCCAATAGCATTCCCTACTTCATTATTTTCCTGCATGAGATGAAGAGTTTTGTCTGTAACAAGATCGACATCCTCCGTTAATTTTTTACTCAATAGAACCAATGCAACTAATGTTATTTTTTCATTTTCAGCACAGGGTAAATTCAATCCTATAATTGTTGCATCATAGACACTTTCGATTGTCTGTATCGTCTCTTCCAGTTGCAGGGTATACAACGAGCCAACCGGGGTATGAACAACATCAACCACACGATCAATTTGATAAAAAACATTATCTTTGCAATATCCGACATCTCCGGTCAAGAAATACCCATTTCGCCATGCATCGGCGGTTTTTTGGTTCTGCTTCCAATAGCCAGAAGTAATTGTTGGTGAACACACAGCGAGCGCTCCAACACGTCCTGGCGACACTTCATCACCAGCAGTCATGTCCAATATTTTGGCTGTAACGATATCAACGGGACGCCCAATTGAACGAGACGGTGCAATTCGATCTGCTGTGGATACACTTTGAAACAGAGCCATACCAAGCTCCGAACTTCCAAATGCATCGATAAAACGTGCGCCCGGCGAACCCACCAGTAAACGGCTAATGTGACTCTGATGGGCAGCATCACCCATGCTAAACCATCGCCGTATTGACGGGAATTCAGCATACGATACCTCGCGCTCCAGCAAAGAAACGTAGCTTTTGGGAAACGCAACAACCGTTGTAGGAGAAAAATCTTTTATCGCTTTCCTTACCGGTTCGCCCTCCTGGCTACTGAGTACATAAGTTGGGAGACCATGCAATATCGCTGTTTCAAGATGACTAATAGCAGAGGAGTGAGACTGCGGCAAAACGGTCAGCAAACGCTCATCTGGTGATTCGACAAAACGCCCAAGTCTGGCGCGTTTTCCCATAAAGAATTGACGATGTTCAAATTTTACTGCCTTGGGTATGCCCGTCGTACCAGAAGTATGGCTCAACATAAGTAATGTTGTATCCACCGGAATATACGGCCACCAGGAAGGCAAGTTATATTCCACCTCGGTATTGAAATTTGAAACATTGAGAATTTCACATATATCACCGGCATTCCGTAAACTCTTTATCAGTGAATTATTATTAAAAGAAGATTCATCGGTGACGAGTGTATTAAAACCGTTCTCTTTGATATAAGCGATGCCAATGTCCGACGGCATCGCTGGATTAATTAATGCAATTGTTGCGCCAATACTCGTGACTGCGATGTAATGCAGAAATGGACCAATGCCATCTTGCACACAAACAGCAACCACATCCCCGGTTTTAACCCCATTAGCCAAATACCAACCCGCAAGCTCCCGTCTAATATTTGCCAGGGTATCTAAGCTGAATTGATGGATATTACGTTGACTGGCAATAGTTATAGGTTTATCTGTAAAAATAAAATCCACAGTCGGGGTACGACTTAGCGATAAACAGCGGTCGAGAAAATTACCGCTACCTAACATGTTATCATTACGCAAACAGATTAAATCACGTTCAGATAAAAGGGTTGTTACGTTTGGAGCTATCCCGATATTACTTTGATATATCTCATTTAGCATCGCCATCCGAACACGTATTACTTCTTCACCAAAAGCCATAACTTCTGCTTTTCCGCGAGGATTTCCTTCAATCATGCGATCAATAATTTTCCTCATCACGATGGCATGCTCTTCATCCTCTTCAACATGGATTTTGAAGAAATGCAATGCATCATCAGGCGCTTTCATTGCTCGCAATGCATCTAAAATTGGGCCATAAATTAAAGGCACAATTGCCTCAGCGCCCAAGCACAACGCAGCGAGTCCCCTTAAAGAATTATCACTCCGGCAATGGTCAAACATAGTGTTAATCAATTGCTGAGTGCTGCTAAGAATCGGCTGACTTTTAGGAACCGCATTAATTGCCGCCATCGCCTTTTTATATAATTCTACGTGAGATATTTTTGCAGCATCAGTTCCTGTTAGCTCTTCCAGCAAATTATGAGAAAGAAGCGTAAAGTCATTTTGATCAACTAAGTTTCCCATCAACGAACACAGATATCTGGTGAAGTATTGTGAATAGTACTGGTGCTGGATCATGAATTTTCTGAGTAAATTCTGGTTGGCTTTCCCAGAACGGCAAGCCGCCAAAAATACATTGGTATTAATTTCTTCCAATAACTCTTTAGAGAAAATGTCTTCCCATAATGGTGATAAAGAATAACCTGTTGCTTTTTTAGGTTCGTTTTGAGCATTGATAACGAGTTCCATGATAAACCCTTTTAGTCATATTCAACTGCGTGAAATCTATGATATACAGGCTTTTATCAAGCCAAAGATATTGACTCCGAATTTATACATTCATATAAATGGCGCAGCAGGGATTGTGGGTTGAGATTTTGAAAAATATTTCTACCAACACATAATCCGCAAGCTCCAGACGAAATAGCGGCTTTGGTATTATTAATCAGTATTTCGTCAGACGTTTTTTCTCCCCCGGCGAAGAAAATCTTAATATCAGAGCCATGAAGGTCCACGATTTCTGAAATAGCGGATTTCGAGTCAGGGAAACCTATTTTTATTGCGTCAGATCCCAATTCAGTGACAATCCTTATAAGATGATGAAGCCTTTCCATCTTTATTTCTGACGATTTGGAAATAACTTTGTCATATAGCATTGTGAGTACAGGCAGCCCCGCTTCATGCGCGATGTCTGTGACAGACCCCAATATAGATAAATTATGTTCGAAATTTGTTTCAGTGAAATTTACCTGTATAGAGACGGCATCCACACCAAGTTGAAGAGCAGCTTCTATACTTGCCACTAATATTTTTGTGTCCGGTGATTCTGATATCGTTGGCATGCCGCTCATATGAAGAATAATACCAGTCGATGGGCGCAACATTCCACGCATAATGAGTTTTTCCAATATCCCCTTATGGGCCAGAACGGCGCTCACATAGTTGCTATTGATCCACGATTCAACCGCATAAACACTTTGTAAACCAGAGATGGGGCCCATAGTTAACCCGTGATCAATCGGCACTATTAATCCTCGGCTTGATTTGGGAAATAACAATCTGCTTTCTCTTAATTTTCTTCCGATGTATCCCATAATCATCACCTACTTTTCAATAATAGATTCATTAATTTTAATGCCAACATGACGACCAGGCTCTGTAATATAACCAAGCACCTTGTCTCCAGGTTTAAGTTCAGAGATGTTTAAAGGTTTTGCTTCGCTAGAAAAAATTCTCACATGCCAATCATCTTGCATCAAAACATTCACCCGTTTATTCCCTGGAAATTCTGCTTCAATTAACCGAAGAGGGCGTTGTTCTATTTTTACGCGACCAACCGTTATATGCCGTACTTCACCCTTTGAGTTGACCGCCATGACTGATGAGCCGGCTTTTAATTCACTCATATAATCTGTTCGGTTATTAAAGTTATATACATAGGCGTGTATTGCGCCGGCATTAATACGGAATGGTCTCAGTTCCATATAGGGCAAAAAGAATACTTCCGGGCAGCACAACAGGGCGCCTTGAGAAGTACTACCTACCAGCATGCCTTCGTTCTCGCTGAATAACGTGGATGTATCAATACAAGCCCGATATCCCATACCGACAGGACGACTTTCTGTAATGATTCCGACTTGTAGTTGCAGTGATTCTTTTCTGTTATATGATAAACGATCGATAAAGTCGCTCATGACATCATGTTTATTGGGTGAGAAAATAACGCCTTCTGCGCCATATTCCATAACGCCATAAGAGACGATTGCATCATCAACATCATCAGGATCGCTAATTTCTTTTAATAAAATAGTTCCGGTAGACTGTAATGATGCAATGACCAGCTCAAGAGGAATATTGGTTGGATCACGAAAAAGAATCCAAAGAAAATTGAATTCCATTCCTTCATTGATTGTTTTAAGAAGACTATCTTGATCATCGACATAACTTTCATAACAAGTCGCAATAGACTCTGCTTTAAGTTTCTTCAAAGTGGCTATGTCATTGGAACAAATACATTTATTTGAGTTTGTATTAGAAGGTTTAAATAAAGCGAAATGTTCGCTCTCTTTAAATTTATTAAGTTCTTCATGGGTTCTCACTTTCAGAACTATTTGCATTCTTTTGGGTATTGCATTAATGAAAGTTGAGATATTATCTGGATATAAAACTATACCACTATAAAGAGAATTTATGACCCTGATGAAAATACTATCATCTGGCCTCTGGGCTGACAATTTTGCAGTATCAAACCAAATTACTGGCCCATTTAAATCTTCACGCTTAGAATTATACTCTTTGCCTGGACTGTTTAATCTTATAGATGCTCTTTTGGTAATCATTTCAGGCGTCTCAAAATTTCCAGGCGCGATACTAACTGCCTCTTTTGCTACGCTAACGATATTTTTGCTCATATTAAAAATCCCCTGTGAAATACAAGATAATTTCTTCAAATAGTCATTTTTAAATGAATGGCAATAAGTTGTTGTCATATCTTCGGTTTTTCTCGTGTCGATAAACACCCAAACTTTAAATTTTTTATTTAATAATATTAAAATGGTGTGTAATGATATCCTCCTGAAAGTGTTTTTTTTATTATTTTTCCAATGTGAGGAAATGTGCGGGGGAATTTCACCCTGTTTACAGCGGTAATAGATAGTGTCGGCATTTCTCCTGATGGTAAAAGAAAACTTCTTAAATTACAGAATAATGAATATTCAGTAATGTTATTATTATCAATTATTTTAGTTTCATTATTATTCGCTTCTGTAAAAAAGCGAATACTCAGAGAATAGAAAAACCATTTACTGTAAATCAATTCTTTTTCTATTTACTTTCACTGTGAGATTTTACTTTACCTAATAAAATAAATACTAACATTGCAGTAATCGCCGCCGCTACTGCAAGTGCAACGAATTGATATCGAAATGCTTCTTCGTATACTTTATGCAGCAATGACTGATCTAATGAAGGGAAAATGGCAACCGCATTATTTAGATCGCTCATTGCAAGCCGTGTGGATATTTCAGATAAAATATCAGCCGGAATAGTGTTTAATGTACTTAAACCTGAAGATATACGCGCAGAGAGAATAGCGCCTACTACCGCCAATGCGATCCCATCTCCTGCTAAACGGACAGCATTGAAAATTCCGGTCGCCATACCCGCTCGCTCTTTAGGTACGACACTCACCGCCAAACCGTCCATCAATCCCCAAGGCAGGCCAATCCCAATTCCGATAACCAACATTGGCCATAATCTTTCCGCCGTTGTCGCGCCGGAAATCCCATAACCTAGCCAGAATAAGCCGCCAGCAGCGATGATAAGCCCCATACCTGAAATAACGCCGACATTAATCCAGCGAGCTAATTGACCGGCAATAAAGGGGACTATAAGTAAAGGTGCGGATAAGGTGATCATCATTTGGCCCGCTTCAAATGCGCTGTATCCTTCGACGCCAATAAAACGTGCCGGCAATATAACGAGCAAGACAACGTAAGCATACGCTGGCGCGATAGCAAGAAGTTGCACACCGACAAAGCGCACATTGGCAAATAACGAGAGATCTAACATAGGTCTTGAACGCTGTCGTTCAATAATAATAAATATGATGAAAATAATAATGGAACATATCAGTGTCGCCAGTACCGTACTGTCTCCCCATCCTTTTTCAGGCGCCAGAATGATTCCATAAGTAAAAGCGGCTAAAGATGAGGTAAATGTTATTGCGCCGGGCCAATCTAGCCCTTTTGCGTCGGGATCGCGCGTTTCTCGTGCATAAATACTCACCAATATACTGGCAACTAATGCCACCAAAGCAGGTAGCCAAAAAACCCAAGGCCATCCTAACGAGTCAATTAGCAGTCCTGCCAAAAAGGGACCAAAAGCTGCTCCGGCCCCAAATGTTGTGCCAATCAGGCTGAAAATGCGTGTACGTTGATGACCATCAAATTCTTGAGTCAATGCTGCCATTGAACCGGCAAAGGCCGCCGCTGCTCCCAATCCCTGTATAAGCCGTAAAATATCAACCCAAAAAACGGACGGCATATAAGGTATCGCCGCAGTAACAACAGCAAAGAGAAATAAACCGAATAGCCAGAGTTTCTTGCGTCCGTGAGTGTCGGCTAAGCTACCCGCAGCCATTGTTGCACTGCCGTAAGTAAGAATATAAGCATTAATTATCCAACTGAGTTCTACTGCGCTGCCACCAAGCGCTTTGTTGATTGAAGGCACCACGACCGCAGGTCCTGCAATGCTCAAAGGAATAACAGCGGCTGTAAGACAGGCAGTCAAGACCAGCGGCGCTTTATTTGCGTTTGATCCTATATTTATTTGAGATTTCATCACCATTTCGATTTTCTGCCCTGAGTACGTGTGGCTTGTCGCTGTATAGCAGCTAGAGCAAGATGTATTTTATTTCATACTACAGATTCACTAATGGCAGATAAATAGGCATATAATCATTTCTGAAGTGACTATTTTGTCATTAATTGTGATCTAAAAAAGCCCAGGAAACCCAGATGAATAGTTTGAGTAGATTCATGATCTTCATTCGTGTAGCCGAAGCTCGTAGCTTCACAGCCGTAGCCAATCAACTTGGGCTATCCCCTTCGTCTATCAGTAAAAGCATCTCCCGGTTAGAAGAGAAATTGGGGGTACGTCTGCTCCAACGCAGCACTCGTAGCGTCAGTTTAACGTCGGAAGGCACTCTATTCCTTGAACGTTGCAAACGTATCTTGGACGAAATCACCTCGGCAGAAAACGAATTATTGAGTTCTATCTCTGCGCCTCAAGGCCGTTTGCGGGTGAGTCTGCCATTAGTCAGCAGCCTGATGTTACCCGTATTGTCAGCCTTTACTGTGCGTTATCCACAGATAGAATTGGATTTGGACTTTAGTGATCGCATCGTTGATGTCATTGATGAAGGGTTTGATGCTGTGGTGCGAACAGGAGAGCTCAATGATTCACGCTTGATGAACAAACGTATCGGATCTAGCCGTTTTTTATACGTTGGCGCTCCCAGTTACTTTGCACAATATGGTAAGCCATCACAACCGAAAGACTTACTCCATCACGCATGCTTGATGCACCGGTTTCCAACGACAAATCTTTTGGAAAAATGGCCGCTATGCTTAGGAGAATTTGGAGTAGATATCCATCTTCAAGCAAAGATGACCTGCAATCATATCGAAACATTACTTTATATGACGCTTCAAGGTCACGGCATCGCCTGTTTGCCTGATTTTACCGTTAAGCGAGCATTAGCTAACGGTACATTATTAACCGTGTTGGATAAGTGGTCTGATACTTCGAGTACTTTTCGTGTCCTATGGCCGTCTAACCGCTGGGTCCTACCTAAAGTTAAAGCTTTTGTCGATTTCATGGTAGATAACTTATTCCCACAAGAGCGATAGAAATACTGATCAAAAAGTTAATCCATTAAATCAAATCGCCTTTAATTTCGCTCGATAGTTTGCTCAAAAAGTCAACCAAATATTGGGCGTTCGATTGTGCGAGTCGATGTTTTAAAAACTCTTTCAGACGTTTTTCTAGAATATTAGCTTTCATTATTTTCACTTACTTGAAGGTGTAATATGTCTTCTGTTATCTATCTTCTGTTATCTGTTAAGTTGAAATGCAGTAGAAAAATAACTAAATATTAGTATCTAAGGCGTTAACGGGAATTTATTAACCGTTGTAGGTTGGATGTTATTAAGTTAATTATTCTTGCACGATTGTTTAATGGTTATTTGAAAATAAATTGTTATCTCCATAGAGGAATGGCTCGTAATTTAAATATGGGCTTATTCCCTTAGATTTATCTTTGAAACATTGCTTCGTCTTATCTATAGATGTGAATATATATGGCAGATTGGTTGTCTGCGGATCATAACCACCACACTTTAATTGCGCTTACCTGATAATTATTTCTTAATTGTTGATTATTTTGCCATTCCGATATTGGATTATCTATTGCAGATTATCTTTGTAATTTTATGTGATTTACATCACATTTATCATTTTTTTATTGCTTTTTTCTGTAGATATTTGTGATGTCAATAGCTTGTTCATTCCGATGACTGAGTATAATCAGCGCCGACTCATCGTCAGTGAACGATTTACGTTCAACTGACATATTTAATTTATTATTAAGTGAACAGGGATTCTTCCAATGCAACTCCTTATGAGCCTGGTCGGGATGGCAGTGCTGATCTTGATCGCAGTACTCTTTTCCAGTAATTATCGTGCTATTAAACTTCGTACTGTCCTTGGCGCCTTTTTGATTCAGGTCGCTATTGGCGCTTTCGTACTTTATGTTCCCGCAGGTAAGAAAATATTAATGGGTATGTCTGAGGGAGTTTCCAGTGTTATCCAGTATGGTCAACAAGGAATGGATTTCATTTTTGGTGGATTAGTTTCCCCCAAAATGTTTGAACTGTTTGGCGGCGGGGGATTTGTTTTCGCCCTGCGTGTACTGCCTATTATTGTTTTCTTCTCTTCATTGATTGCTGTGTTGTACTACATCGGTGTTATGCAGCTAGTGATCAAAATATTGGGTGGTGGTCTGCAAAAAATTCTCGGCACTTCACGTACAGAATCTTTGTCTGCGACAGCGAATATTTTCGTGGGCCAAACTGAGGCGCCGCTGGTTGTTCGCCCTTATATTGCTACCATGACCCAATCTGAACTGTTTGCGGTCATGTGTGGCGGCTTGGCATCCGTTGCGGGTTCGGTACTGGCTGGTTATGCATCAATGGGTGTTCCTTTGGAATATCTGATCGCAGCTTCCTTTATGGCGGCGCCAGGCGGCCTGTTGTTCGCTAAATTGATGGTGCCTGAAACTGAAAAAACATCTGATACCGTTGATGCAATGTCATTGGTTGCGGCAGAGGAACGTCCTGCTAACATCATTGATGCAGCCGCGTCTGGCGCCGCTTCTGGTATGCAATTAGCCTTAAACGTCGGTGCGATGTTGTTGGCGTTTGTGGCCCTGATTGCATTGTTAAATGGTATTCTCGGCGGTATCGGTGGTTGGTTTAAATATCCACAACTTTCTCTTGAACTGATGTTAGGCTGGGTTTGTGCGCCGATTGCTTACCTGATTGGCGTGCCGTGGAATGAAGCAACAGTTGCGGGTTCTTTCATCGGTCAAAAACTGGTTGTGAATGAATTTGTCGCCTTTATGAATTTCGGTGAGTATTTGAAACCGGATGATGTGGTTGCGGCTGCGGGCTTGCAGGTGTTGTCAGATCACACCAAAGCGATTATCTCCTTCGCATTGTGTGGTTTTGCTAACCTTTCTTCCGTCGCTATCCTGCTAGGTGGTCTGGGCGGTATGGCGCCTAACCGTCGTGGGGATGTTGCTCGTTTGGGGATGAAAGCCGTTATGGCGGGCACACTATCTAACTTAATGAGTGCAACTATCGCCGGTTTCTTCCTGGCTCTGTAACGTTGTTGAAATAGGCAGGTGGGATAATCCCGCCTGCAATCTGTTTTCCTACCGGTTGATCCTTAATTCGTGAGTTATATTTTTTGTCGTGTATTATTTGATGATAAGCAAGTTGGATTTGCCGGTAAATCCCACGATAAATATAGTTTTATGTGATAAAAATCACATTTGAAATTATTATCTTGCAAATTACATGTAATTAGTGTGATTTTTGGCACAATTTTTTGAACGTTGAAATGTTCAAATATAAGATATGCCGAATTTCAAGGATCAAGGCGAGGCTCGCATTAAGGACCATAAGCCGGAGAGAGCATAGTGCGGTGAAAAGGAATTCAATCGTCGCTGTAGGCATACTATTGCGACATCTTCAGGGAACCAAGTCCGCTCGCCAACAAACAATCGTTTAACAGCAGTGTGGCTCTAGCAGAAGCGAGCCGCGATAATAACGTTGGAGAGTTTTATGACCGATTTAACCGCAGCAGCGCAGCGTGCGCTGAGTTTGATGGATTTAACGACACTCAATGATAATGATACAGATGAAAAAGTGACGGCGCTTTGTCATCAGGCGAAAAGCCTGGCGGGTAATACTGCGGCTATCTGCATCTACCCTCGCTTTATTCCTCTGGCGCGTAAGGTATTACGTGAACAGGGCACACCTGAAATCCGCATTGCAACAGTGACAAACTTCCCACACGGTAATGACGATATTGACATCGCTTTAGCTGAAACCCGTGCGGCTATCGCTTATGGCGCTGATGAAGTTGACGTGGTTTTCCCATACCGTGCATTGATGGCCGGTAATGAACAAGTTGGTTTTGACATGGTGAAAGCATGTAAAGCCGCCTGCGTAGAAGCGGGGGTGTTGCTAAAAGTCATTATCGAAACCGGTGAACTAAAAGAAGCATCTCTGATCCGTAAGGCGTCTGAAATTTCAATCAACGCGGGTGCTGATTTTATCAAAACATCTACGGGTAAAGTGCCGGTTAACGCGACATTGGCAAGCGCTGAAATCATGATGAAGGTGATTCATGAGATGGGAGTGGGTGAAACGGTTGGTTTCAAACCTGCTGGCGGCGTGCGTACCGCTGAAGAGGCCGCACAATATCTGGCGCTAGCTGATAGTATCATGGGTGACAACTGGGCTGATGCCCGTCATTTTCGTTTTGGAGCTTCCAGCTTGTTGGGCAGTTTACTAACCACTCTGGGCCATCAAAATCAAGAGCAAAGCAGCAATTACTGAGAGCATTAGCTGGTGCGTAACGGCTGAATTTTTCCCGATTTTAATCACAATTAGGAGAATGCTTTGTTTCTGGCACAGGAAATTATCCGTAAAAAACGTGATGGGTACCTATTGAGTGAAGAAGAGATCCGCTTCTTCATCAATGGCGTGCGTGATAATACCGTTTCCGAAGGACAAATTGCTGCGCTGGCGATGGTTATCCACTTCCAGGATATGGTGATGGAAGAACGTGTCGCCCTGACGTTGGCTATGCGCGACTCCGGGACAGTATTGAACTGGCAAAGCCTGAATATGAATGGCCCGATTGTGGATAAACACTCAACCGGCGGGGTGGGTGATGTGACTTCCCTGATGCTTGGCCCGATGGCGGCGGCTTGTGGTGGTTATGTTCCGATGATTTCCGGCCGTGGTTTAGGCCATACCGGGGGGACGCTGGACAAACTGGAAGCGATTCCGGGATTTGATATTTTTCCTGATGAGCAACGTTTCCGTGACATTATTCAGGATGTTGGCGTGGCGATTATTGGTCAGACTCATTCGCTGGCACCGGCAGATAAACGCTTCTATGCAACCCGTGATATTACCGCGACGGTGGATTCTATCCCTTTGATCACCGCCTCAATCCTTGGCAAAAAACTGGCTGAGGGTTTGGACGCACTGGTGATGGATGTCAAAGTGGGTTCTGGTGCGTTTATGTCAACGTATGAAGCGTCACAACAACTGGCGGAATCAATTGTTAGCGTGGCTAATGGGGCAGGTTGTAAAACTACCGCATTGTTGACGGATATGAATCAGGTTCTGGCATCCAGTGCGGGTAATGCGCTTGAAGTTCGTGAAGCTGTTCGATTTCTGACGGGGGAAAATCGTAATCCACGTTTACTCGAAGTGACAATGGCGCTGTGTGTTGAAATGCTGGTATCCGGTCATTTGGCGACCGACCGTGAAGACGCGCACAATAAACTCCAGTCTGTCTTAGATAACGGTAAAGCAGCCGAAATCTTTGGTCGCATGGTTGCTGCACAACAAGGTCCGACGGATTTTGTTGAGCGTTATGACAATTACTTACCAACCGCTGTTTTCAGCAAACCTGTATTGGCTGAACAACATGGATTTATTACGCATATGGATACCCGTGCTCTGGGGATGTCTGTAGTTTCCCTTGGTGGAGGGCGCCGTAAGGCAACAGATCGCATTGATTATAGTGTGGGGCTGAGCAATATCGTTGCTCTGGGTTCAGAAGTTAATGTAGGTACACCCTTAGCTATTATTCATGCCAACAATGAGAATGAATGGCAGGAAGCGGCAAAGGCAGTACGTAAAGCTATCGTTCTGGGTACAGAAGCCAAACCAGCCGCACCGATGGTTTATCGCCAAATTAGCGAATAATAACCATGCTTATTATTAGATAATGGTGGCATTTTCGCATTGAGCGTGATTTGACGCAGGAGAAAATTTATGAAACGTACATTCATCATGGTATTGGATTCTTTTGGCATTGGAGCCAGTGAAGATGCCGAAAAATTTGGTGATAAAGGATCTAACACCTTGGGGCACATTGCAGAAGCGTGTGCCCGTGGTGATGCTGATGTCGGTCGCAAAGGGCCTCTGTATTTGCCGAACTTAAGCCGTTTAGGTTTGGGTAAAGCGACTGAGGAGTCTTGTGGAACTTTCCCTGTCGGTTTGGATAAAGACGCGGACATTATTGGCGCTTACGCTTACGCCAGTGAACTCTCTTCCGGCAAAGATACACCGTCAGGTCACTGGGAAATTGCTGGTGTCCCGGTGCTGTTTGATTGGGGTTATTTCAAAGATGAAGAAAACAGCTTTCCGCAGGCATTGTTGGATAAACTGGTAGAACGCTCAAATCTGCCAGGTTATCTCGGTAACTGCCACTCTTCGGGGACAGTTATTCTGGATAAATTGGGTGAAGAGCATATGAAAACGGGTAAACCGATTTTCTACACCTCGGCTGACTCGGTATTCCAGATTGCTTGTCACGAAGAGACGTTCGGTTTAGATCGTCTGTACGAGCTGTGCGAAATCGCCCGTGAAGAATTGACTGATGGCGGTTACAACATTGGCCGGGTGATTGCGCGTCCATTTATTGGAGATAAGGCGGGTAGCTTCCAGCGTACTGGTAATCGCCATGACTTAGCTGTAGAGCCGCCTGCTCCTACCATGCTGAAAAAATTGGTCGATGAGAAAAATGGCGAAGTCGTTTCTATCGGTAAAATTGCCGATATCTATGCGAATGTCGGCATTACGCAAAAAGTAAAAGCGACCGGCATTGATGCACTGTTTGATGCAACGCTGGTGGAAATGGAAAAAGCGGGTGACAACACCATCGTATTCACTAACTTTGTCGATTTTGACTCTTCTTATGGTCATCGTCGTGATGTTCCGGGTTATGCGGCGGCATTGGAACTGTTTGACCGTCGTCTGCCTGAAATGTTGAAACTGGTGAAAGATGATGACATTTTAATCCTGACAGCCGACCACGGTTGTGATCCAACGTGGTCTGGTACTGACCATACTCGTGAGCATATTCCGGTGCTGATTTATGGACCAAAAGTACAACCTGGTTCATTGGGACATCGTGAAACTTTTGCTGATATTGGGCAGACAGTCGCTAAATATTTTGCACTGTCGCCAATGGAATATGGCAAATCAATGTTCTGAGCCTACTTATTGGCTGCTTTTGGGCAGCCATATATTACAAAAATAACCATTAAATAAAAAAATAAGGAATTTAATTATGGCCACGCCTCATATTAATGCTGAGATGGGTGATTTTGCCGACGTTGTTCTGATGCCTGGCGATCCATTACGTGCGAAATATATTGCTGAAACTTTTCTGGAAAATGTGCGGCAGGTAAACGATGTACGCGGTATGTTGGGCTTTACCGGTACTTATAAAGGCCGCCCGATTTCTGTGATGGGGCATGGTATGGGTATCCCATCCTGTTCTATCTATGCGAAAGAGCTGATCGCCGATTTCGGCGTTAAAGTCCTTATCCGTGTAGGTTCCTGTGGTTCAATACGTCAAGATGTTAAATTACGTGATGTGGTTATTGGCATGGGGGCATGTACTGATTCCAAAGTTAACCGTATACGTTTTAAAGATCACGATTTTGCGGCGATTGCTGATTTTGATCTGGTCCGTAATGCGGTTGATGCCGCTAAAGCAAAAAACATTAATGCGCATGTAGGCAACATCTTCTCTATTGAACTGTTTTATACGCCTGATCAACAAATGTATGATGTAATGGAAAAATATGGCATTTTGGGCGTAGAAATGGAAGCGGCTGGTATCTACAGTGTTGCGGCTGAATATGGCGCAAAAGCACTGACTATCTGTACCGTTTCTGATCATATTCGTACTGGTGAACAAATTATCGCCGAAGAACGCCAGACGACTTTCAATGAAATGATTGAAATCGCCCTGGAATCTGTTCTGTTGGGTGATAAATAATTCTGGTTCTACATTTGCTTTTGACTGCATAAAAAGAACCGCTGTTTATTTAAATGCCAGCCAGTTGAAAAAATTGGCTGGCATTGCTCTTTTATTATTGCGCGGCTTTTTCCAACGCCTGAGCTAAATCGGCGATGAGATCTTCTGCATCCTCTATACCTACAGAAATACGTACCAACTGTGGTGTGATTCCAGAAGCAAGACGTTTTTCTAATGGAATAGAGGCATGAGTCATACTAAATGGTTGACCGATCAGACTCTCCACCCCGCCCAGACTTTCTGCCAGTGTAAATAATTTTAGCTCTTGAATTAACCGGCGGGCATAATCATCATCACCTTTTAAGTGAACAGAAATCATACCGCCAAAGCCCTTCATTTGACGTTTCGCCAGTTCATGCTGTGGATGGGAAGCGAGGCCGGGATAGAAAACGGTTTCGATCTGAGGCTGTTGTTCTAGCCAGTGTGCGATTTTTTCTGCATTATCGATGTGGCGCTGCATACGCAGAGCAAGTGTCCGTATTCCGCGCAGCACCAGAAAACTACTAAAGGGATCGAGCACGCCGCCCACAGAGTTTTGCAGAAAACCCAGTTTTTCTGCCAGTTCTGCATTTTTTCCGACGACTGCCAGCCCTGCGATCACATCAGAGTGACCATTAAGATACTTGGTGGCGGAGTGCACAACGATATCAAATCCCAGATCAAGCGGGCGCTGGAGATATGGTGAGGCGAAAGTGTTATCTGCCACACTAATAATACCGTGCCGTTGCGCTATTTGTGCGATAGCCGCCAGATCGGCCAGTTTCAGCAAGGGATTGGTGGGGGTTTCCACCCAAATCATTTTTGTATCGGGACGAATGGCTGCTTCAAGGCCGGCAATGTCATTGGCTTCCACATAAGTGACACGCAAACCGGCGGTGCGGCTACGTACTCTTTCGAGTAGCCGATAGGTGCCGCCGTACAGATCATCGACTGCCACCAAATGGCTATCCTTATCTAAGAGTTCCAGCACCGTAGAACTGGCAGCCAGCCCTGAACTAAAAGCGTAACCTCGGCTACCGTTTTCCAGTTCGGCTATCGCACTTTCTAAAGCATCGCGTGTTGGATTACCGCTGCGGGAATACTCATAACCAGTATGCTGGCCGGGGGCTGATTGGGCGTAAGTCGATGTTGCATAAATTGCCGGCATTATTGCGCCAGTGTGATCCGGTGTATAGCCAGCGTGAACAGTTTTGGTATCAAACTTGGTCATAGAATTATTCCTAAAAATCAATTAAGTTGCTGACGCCATGCGTTCAGCACATCTGTGCGAGTTACCAGCCCAAGAAAACGGCCATTATCGACGATCAGCGCCACATGTCCGGCGTCGAAAGTTGCCATCAATTGTTGCAAAGAAGCGTTTCTATCCAGCGTTTTCACCTGAT
Source organism: Photorhabdus sp. P32 (assembly GCF_038085095.1). Taxonomy (NCBI): domain Bacteria; kingdom Pseudomonadati; phylum Pseudomonadota; class Gammaproteobacteria; order Enterobacterales; family Morganellaceae; genus Photorhabdus; species Photorhabdus sp. P32. Next base: position 61,064 of record NZ_JAZGJN010000285.1, read on the forward strand.
GAGTCATGGCGTGACTAGCGGGTAGGCTAAAATTGCGTGGATCAGCCTGCACGGTGTGCATCAAATCCCACTCATCAATAATGCCGACCACTTGCTCCCCTTTCAGCACCGGTAATTGCGAAATTTCATACAAGCGCATGCGGGTATGTGCGGTTTTTAACGTATCTTCTGGCGATATAAAAACCGTAGCGCCATCCTGATAACGGTAAGTAATATAATCGCTGAGATCGTGCTGTGGCATACGCGATTGGAATCCCTGTTCCAGCATCCAATAATCGTTAAACATTTTTGACAGATATTTATTTCCACTGTCACAGGCTAGCGTAACCACACGTTTTGGGGTAGTTTGCGCTCGACAGTAGCGCAGCGCGGCGGCGAGTAAAGTTCCGCTGGAAGAGCCTGCCAACACACCTTCCTTTAGCAACAGATCACGGGCGCTGGAAAAAGCCTCGGCATCACTGACACGGTATGCGTGGCGCACCCGACTAAAATCGCCCAAGGGAGGGACAAAATCTTCGCCGATGCCTTCTACCTGCCAACTCCCGGCTTCGCCATATTTGCCGCGTTCGATATAGTCCACCAAAATAGAACCATTTGGGTCCGCCAGAACAAACTCAGTTTCCGGCGAAACTTGAGCGAAATAGTGGCTCAAGCCGCCAAGCGTACCGCCGGACCCGACACCGATCACCACTGCATCGACATTGTGGTCCATTTGCTGCCAGATTTCCGGCCCGGTAGTGGTCGTGTGCGCTGCGGAGTTAGCCGGATTATTGAACTGATCAATGTAAAAAGCGCCGGGGATCTCCTGCGCCAGACGTAGGGCATAGTCTTGATAATACTCTGGATGACCTTTACTGACATCAGAACGGGTAAGACGCACATCAGTACCCAGCGCACGCAGATGAAACACCTTCTCCCTGCTCATCTTATCTGGAACGACCAGAATCAATTTATAGCCTTTTAAGGCGGCGACCAAAGCTAATCCGATGCCGGTATTACCAGCCGTGGCTTCGATAATCGTACCACCAGGTTGAAGTAACCCCTGTTCTTCCGCCTGTTCTATCATAGAAAGCGCAACGCGATCTTTAATAGAACCACCGGGATTTTGATTCTCCAGCTTAATAAATAATTGACATGGACCAGTATTCAGATGCGTTAACTCCAGCAACGGGGTATTACCAATCATATCGAGAACAGAGCGTGATGTGGTCATATCATATCCAGATAATCCGTTGTATTCAGATAGTTATGGAGGATAACTCTGTATATGTATTTGTTTGAAAGAATCAATAGCAACCATATATAGCCAAAAGGAATATATTAGTTTTCTTTTAGATGTTAAGAAGTATAGACGTTTAGATTTCCTGACTTATTAAAGTGTGAGGTAAATAAAATCATTTAAATTATTGCCAGATGTTAATCAAAATAAATCCGATGATTTATACTTTGATAACTTAGTTATTAATCCAAGAAGTATTCAGGTTTTAAAAATATCCCATGAACAAGATGACGACTATTTTCATCTTGTTTTTATGAAACTCTGTTGTGATTCTAAAATAACATCTTACTGTCTTCTGCTTTTACTCTGGCAAATCATATGCATTTTGTGTAGAGTTTGATCGTGCAAAAATAAAACAAAAGAGATTTTATGAATGAGGTGGTCTGAAACCTTAAAAGAAAAACTTTTTGATATCGCTGATAAGAAATTGGAGTTATTTAAAGAGTTAGATAATGCTATTGATGAACATGCTCGAATTTTGGAGGATATTAGACAAGATCTTAAACATGATAAAGCGACAGCTACTGCGATTATGTTTGAGCTTGCAAAGATGGGATTTCTATATCAAAGGAGTAGAGATAAGGCACGCAAAGTCGCTTTGCCGATGAGAGACAAAACAGCATCTAAAGATGATTTCACATTGCGTGTATCTTATAAAGCGCTGAAAAAGGAAGAGAGGGAGGTATTTTTAAAAGCTAATCAGCTTTTTGAAGCGGGGTGGTTGGTAAATGATGTTGTTGCTCACTTTTCCTTGCAATTAAATCGATCGAAAAGAAACATTATACAAGAATTGTATCGCCAAAAATTGATTATTCTCTTGGATGGAGAATATCAGCCATATAGCGTAAGCCGTAAGTCAGAACAACTTGGCCTTGCTAATTATTTAGCGACTAAGAGAGCCCCACAACCTGTTAAAGATGAAATTAACACATTGAGAGCTCAATTATCTGAGCTTTATAACATATATCAAAATAATAGCTCGAAACTGGTATTTTCAAATGACGGAACAGGTTTTGGTAAGAGCTATGGCGTACTTAGCCGTTACATTGAATCAGTTGCTGTTAATGTGAAAAACAGTGATTTTACCAATTTTCTATTTATTACTCCCCAGAAAGCACAGATTGATTTTGACAAGAAGCTGATTAAAAAGGCGAAGAAAAAAGGAATTGAATTTCTTGGCCTTTATGGTCAGGAAGATCTGAGAGACTTGAACTTTGTAAACTGGGTTGAAGATTGCAACGGAGAAATTATTGAGAATAGAAAACGTTATTTAACATGGGAAAAAAGAGCGAAAAAATCACCGCTGGCATCGCAAGCCAATAATTTAGCTGTTATTGTTAGAATGATAGATAATATTGAAAGTCAAATTTTAAGACAAAAACGGCAGGTTGATGAATTTGATTTTATTCAGGATTACGAAGATCAGCTTAAAAAGTATAAATCTAATTTAACGAGGGCGCTTGATGAATTATCTGAGGCTGCTTTAAACCGACAAGAGTTGGCAGTTAATCTACCTGCTATTATGCGGGCAGATAACAAGATTGAGCAGTTGCGTAAAGAAATTATCTTTCATTGTATACCTATGGCAGCAGCAATGGTTTCGCCTTGTATTCTGCTGGCAACGACGAGCAAATTTGATAGACCGATTAAAATGCCACGGATAAATAAGGCAGGTAAATATATTGTAAAATCGATGCCTTTTGATTACTTAATTGGTGGAAAAAAGAAACTCACAGACAGTGTATTAAGTGCTTTTTTAGAATCCCCTGTTGCGGAACAAATTGAATATTTAAAGACAGAGTTTTTCAAGATCGACGACGAAAACTATTTTAGAAAACACAATATTAGTTTTACATTAGTGATTGATGAAGAACATGAGGCTTACCGAGTTTTTTCAACGTCGCGTAGTGTGAATTTAATTGATAACAAAGTACAACTTGTTCATGTTTTTGCGGTAACTTACCGATTATTACAACAAGTAAAAGATATTGATGTTGCTAAGATACCATATTTACCTTTTTTCTCTGAGAAAAATGAATTTATTCATGATATCAAGGAATATTTGGAAAAGAATTGCGAGTTATCTTTAGAAGGCACTATTGAACAAAACTTGGAGTCTTTACTTAAACTTTTTTCCGGCAATATCGATTTTGTTCAAATTAAGAGTGATGATATTGAACAAGTCATTAATATTACAAGAAATGTATTTAGTTTTTCTCCCAAACGTTTTTTTAATGAAGAATCACTCAAGAAGGTGAAAATTGAATTTGTACATAGAGGGAGTGGTTGTCAGTTATATTACTCTACGGATAGTGGAGATAAAAATCCTTCTCTGCATGATACTTATCAACTTGCGATGGCCGTATTGGCTGCTGCTGCAAAGATTTCCAGTCGCTCACAATTTGCTAAATCACTTAAGCAGGCGGGGGATAGTAGCCAAAACTTTTTGATGTATAAATTTATCCAGAAGGCAGGAAAAATCAGGAATGAACTGAAACAAATGTTTGAGCATCCTGCGTCGGAAGAAATGTTGATTTCTTACTTCTATACATATTTTCAGTCTAAAACAGTATTTACCATAGAGCGGATGAACGAATTAGAGTTTCAAGACGAGACATTAAGTAATCTCACGTATATAAACTTTACTCTTGATCTTATTAAAGAGCAGCCCGAAGTGGCTTTGCTCCGTGCTCTCTATAACACAAGGAATAGCGTAATTTGTCTCAGTGCGACGACAGGTTTTGCTGAAACCTATTCAGGGCAATATAATCGTAATTTCTTACGGCGATTTTGCTCTGGTAAACCAAATAATTTAGATATTCAAATCATTGAACGAAGTAGTACTGATATTGCCCTGTTGACTTCTCTACGGGATAAACGAGCGGAACTAAGAACTATTAACTTTGGTGTATTTAATTCAGATCTTCCTTTATTTAATTTTTGTAAAGATTTTGATGAGAGTTTTAAAATAAAATTTGATTTTCTTAGGAACGAGCTTTACGGTTTGGATAAAAACTTTAAAAAGAGTTTAAATAACTACCAAAAGATAGAGTTCGAACGTCAGCTTTGTTCTATGCTCCTTGCTGCTTATCAAGGCAAACATACGATCAGTTTAGCATTGAGTAATCGTTTTCAGCGTAAATTGAAAAGATATTTTTCCAACTCGGAAGTAAAGATTAAAAATATCAAAAAGATCCATGATTCATGGAAAATATTTGAGTATTTGCCTTTTGCAAATAAACCTAAGATCCGAGTGATTTTATTTGATGCGGAATTACGTAAAGCGTGTAATATTAGAGATTTTACCCATGTAAAGGATGAAAATACGAAAGTTGTATTACTCTCCTCTTATAAAAGTGCCGGTACAGGGTTAAATTATTTTCTGACTTATCCGGGAGAAGAAGAGGATTTATTTGAGGAAGACTTTGAGCGTTTAGTATTAACCAGTGCGCCATTCTGGAGTTCAATCATTAAGGATGAAAAAACCAATGATAAGACACTTCACTCGTTGCAAAACTATCTGTTGTTAATGAAACAATGTTCTGATTCAGATGAAGAAAAATTTCTAAAGGATTTTGATGTCAATTTATCAAGTGGTGAAGATTACCAGTTCTTAATGCGTGAGCATATGATCGCTAAACTAAAAGATTTAATGCAAGCTATTGGTCGTGTTGAGCGTAAAGATACGAAGATGAACACAGAGATACTCATCCCGGATAATGCTGTAGAGGATGGAATAGTTCTGTTTAATCAATTTACTCGGATTAAAAAAAATCGTCCGATATTAGAGAGTATGTCTTTATTAAATCATCATTTTATGCAGCTATGCGAAAAAGAAAGAAGGATGTGTAGTTTTAAATCGTGTGCAGAGAGGGAATCATTTGAGAAAAAAATAGCTCGAAATTCGGCTTTACTTAGAGATTTTTTTGAAGATTTTGTTCCTGAGGTACTCTCAATTGCAAGGAAAGATAATGTTGAAGCGATTATCTTTAATGAACAGCTTCGATCTATTGAAAGTTTGATATCGCCATCAAACTATGTAAAAAAACTGAAATCAAATCCTCATGTTCAAAAATACCAGGCAATGATGGATGCGGTTGACGCACTATATATTGATATATCTACCGCTCCACAGTTGAAATTAAGTATTAAAAATCTTGAAGATGGGATAATAACGTTAACTGATATTGAGCATGGCTATTCAATATATCATCCTAAAGAATGGATATTTTCAGGGATTGGTAATCGAGTTGGCGGTAGAAAAGATGAGTATGTCACACATATTTTAAAAGAAATTGCAATGCTAAACAAGAATGTATTTAAAGATTGCATTCCACATCCCTTTTTTATTCCATTGCTCAAAGGGAATATTGGTGAGTATTTATTTAGCCTACTTCTGGCTAGATTACCTAATTGTCAGCCAATAGAACCTGAATTATTAAGTGAAAAAATAGGAAAAAAAGCCTATGAATTGTTTGATTTTTATATTGAGGTGGATAAGCATTTAATTTGTGTTGATACAAAAAATTGGTCATCTACTTTAGATAAAAGATATCAATCTTTAAAAACACATGATAATGCTCAAAGAAAAGCTAGCACTATTTCAAGTTATATTGCTCGTAAATATGAATCGGTTAAGTTCGTATACTTAAATACTCGTATGGAGAATAACCCATTAAACCTTGAACAAGAAGTATCTCCAGATAGTAAAATTTATTATCTTAACTTATTTAAAGAATACTTTGGGTATGAAAACAAAAAGCAAGATTATGATCAGGATTTTCGTATAGGTTCAGGGAGTGAGTTAGTTAAAGAAGTTCGTATTAATAAACAGATATTAAATTTATTGCAAGGTGGTTGATAATGATAAAATTAGTTGATATTGCTAAGGATTGTTCTGGCGTTTCTCCTGTAGCTAAAACTAATATTTTAGACATTGGCGGGAGTATTTCTGATAATATAGAAAAGCTATTTGAAGTAGATGATGGTAGTGGATTATATATTACTCACGGTCAAAAAAGTTTTATTAAAGAAGAGGGCGAGAGAGACAAAGATTTCTATGCTAAAGTAGATAAGGAAATACAAAAAATCATAAGGAAAAAACTAAATTTAAATCTATCAAAAAAAGTGTTTTACGATAGTTTTTGGCATAATAAAGCCGTTCACTTTTTTTATCTTTCCGACCAGGAATATGACATAAAAGGGTTTATTGATAAATTTGAAGAAAATAGCAATTTTTTATGTAATGTTTTTTATGCGATTGTGGGATTGCATATTAAAAGAATCTTTCTTAAAGAGCTTGAAGAGAATTATGAAATAGAACCTGTGTTTTATAATTCACGAATTTATTTATCAGCAGAAAAACGTGGTAATATAATTGATACTTTTTATCCGCGTTTTCATTTCATTCATCAAAAAGAGTTAGTCGTAAATTTACATAGAAAGGTTTTTAGAATTGAAAAGAAAGTGGATTCATACAATACAGAAGAAACTCAATTATTCTTTAGAACTAAAGAAAATAATTTTCAAGTCACAGATAATATCAATACCAATGAACATTCTAAGAAAGAATTTATGCGATTCATGAAAGGATATCGAAATAGTAAAAATTATGTTCAAAACTTGATTATACAAAAAATAAAAGAACTATTAAATCATGCTGAGATCTCTTTTAGTGAAAGATACTTTAAAGCTGATTATGTCCTTCATGACTTTATCACGGTTAATAAAAATTTATTACATCCTCTGGTATTAATAGATGCCAGAATTCCAAAGCATTCTGTTGATAGTAAAGCCAAAATGTTTTTGGAAAAAGAGATCAAGGAAGTATTTGAGCTAAAAAAATTAACTTATTCCACTGCTAAAGATTTTAATGCATTGGATAAAAATAAAAACTATTTGGTTCTCAATTCATTGGATGATGGATCTAAAACCAGTATATTGGTTAAGGATGAAATTAAAAACACGATATGGGATGCATTTGAGCATATTAGAGAAAAGGGAATAGAAGATGCTGAATTGGATTACTATTCGAAATTAAAACATTATAGGTTTGAATCGCAAGGTGAAACAGTTATTCAGGGTATAAATTTAGATGATAATATTGTGGGAAACGATAAGAAGACTGGCTTAGAAAAATTAAGCAATAAAATAGTTATAAAAATCCAAAAGATCAAGAGTGAACTTTGGCTAAAAGAGAGAGTTTTCAAAGAGAAAAAAATTGAAAATATTGACCTTCCAGATTTAAAGATAACTCTTGTATATATTAGGATTCCAGAGTGGTTTAAGAAAAGTAAGAAAATACTTGCTTCAATAGTTGATGTTGATATTCATAATAAAACGATTTTTATTAATAAGCATTCACTTGTAGAGAGTCAATCGGACCTTAAAGAAAAGTGCGAATTTATGAAAAAAATACCAAAACTTTATAATGAGTCTTTTTATTTATTTGATAATATTGAGGAAATATGTCTTAGTCGATATAACTCGAATAGAATTCCCAGGATCATCGGTAATCAGAAAATAGATAATATTGAATATGCCTTGGAAGATGAAAGTTTAGTAAATAGAGTATGTAATCCGATTGAAACAGTTTTACCCTATTACTTAGCGCCTAAACAGAATAGTCAGTATGAACATATTTATCTTCAACCGAGAGGCGATGACTTATTGTATTTTGTATCACCATGCAATTCACCTAATCAAACGATTGCAAAAGAGAACTTAATTTACAATATTCTGACTATCGATAAAGAGGGTAAACAGATAAATGCTATGGAACAAAATATCACATCTATTTTCCTACGTTCTTTTACCAACGATATATTAAAGTTAAGGGAAGTTAGTAAAAGCTCTTTATTCGAGAAAATAGCTAAAATATACATTGAAAACTAAGTGGAAGTTAAAAGGCTTTCTCCGAAAGAACGGAAGGATTACAGCGGCGGGCACCGAGGCTATGCTAAAGTCACGGTGCCTAATAAAGTTGTCTGTTAATCCTCCTAGGTATTGATCACGTTCGCGAAATCACGTTAGTATCCAGTAGTTCATTCAAAGCGGCAGTTTTTAATTTATCATTAGGATTTGGAGGATTATTCAATAGATAGAGGATTAACTTCTTATCTTCTAGCGATAAGATGATTTTAGAGTTTTCTTCAATCATTTTCTGAGCCTCTTTACTTACTGTTTTTATTAATGAAACCAGTCATATTTAGTATTAAAAATAGACGCTGAGGTTTTTACCGCAATTTTAAATTTTTAACTTATACGCAGATTTAACCTTGTTTCTATTACGTTTTGTTTTGTCATGAAAACACGCTTGGTTGAATATTTAAATATTATATCTTGATTGAAGAAATCAGTGTGTGAGTGCGTGTTTAACGAGGAGAGATTTAAAAATGACTTTTAATAGTGAAGACCCTGTATAGCATAAATCTATCAATGAAAAATGGAAGATAATCATATGAATAATTTAATCAGATAATCTATTTTCCAAAAGGAGACGACTTTAATAATATTTTCAACGGGTAATATGTATCTTAAATGTTAGATGATGTGACGACATCTTGTATTTTAAATAAGTTTTTCAGAAAATTTAGAGCATGGCTGAAAATTAAATGATCTGAGCTAAGTGGAATTTCTAACTTAGGTATCATTAAACACTTAGTGTAAATTGTTCAACTTTTTGAGGTGCTTCATATTGGTTTGAGTTCCATTTCAATTTGCTATAAATTGCATGTTATCTTCAATCTATTATACCTATACCCAATGGATTTCAAGATGCATCGCGACGGCAAGGGAGCGAATCCCCGGGAGCATAGCTAACTATGTGACCGGGGTGAGTGAGCGCAGCCAACAAAGAGGCAACTTGAAAGATGACGGGTATATTTTTATACTCTTTCCATCAGAGATATTCCGTATTTTCAGAGCAAAATTAGCTCTAATCCTCATAGCTTCAAATGAGCGGGCTAAATAAAGATTCTCCAATTTATATTCTCCTCCTGCAACAAAGGGAACTTTAGGTATTAAACGATAACCAGATTGAATAGGGCCATTAATTTTTTGCCAAGAATGTGCTAAAGAATACCCAGTTAGGACTTCGTAATCTTGTAATATAATTCCACACCATTCATTTATGTTTTTAGCTAATTTATCAAATAAACCCGTTTCAGGATCGAATGTATAGATGTAATCATCTTTTAAACAAAACTGATTTCCAAAGATGTCTTCTGCAAAAAAAAGAGCGTCTTTAGCCATATTTTCATATGAGTCAATCTATAGTTCACTGTTATTCCAATCTATTAGGCCGATTTCTTCGCTCACTGTTTCATATGGAAAAACTCGTAAGGCTGACTCAAATCCATAAAATCCATTTTTTTTCGTTAATAGATAACTTAATTCATCTACTAATGGTAGCCCATAAACAGAAGTAATGTATTTTTCTGACTTAACAGAAGAAATGTCATTACTGCAAATAGATAATAATTTATCAGCTAAAGGCCACATTTTTTTATTTCTCCATCTCTGTCTTTTTGACATACAAAAAGTATCTTTCCACGCAGGGTAAAGGCGCTAGTGATATTCCTGTACTGCCAGTGCAGAAAAGACCTAAATTTGTTCGCCTGAGGTTGGTGATGTCCTGTTGGACGGTTAAATCCACTTTTCCCACCCTGAATAAAGTGTAAGCATCTAGTTATCTCATCTGGCGGTAGAAAGATAATATTGAGCAAATGCTTCCTGTATTTCTTCATACAGAACTTTCCCCTACTTGTTGGGTATCCAACTTTCGGAGGCAGTTCACATGGTTGAGATCTCTTGCAGATTAGTCGTCATATTTAAAGTCTATATTGATCTTCATTTGTTCTACATCAAGAGTGATTGTACAACTATGCCAAAATGGTGTTTCTTGTGATTGTATATTTTCAATAAAAAAGCTTCTAAGTTCTTCTAGTAGATCTGTCAGATCACTTACAGCACGACCATCAGGATCAAACCAATCTAATTTTTCGCTTTTATCTATATAGTCAAACTCATATTTACAACCATCTCTTTCTGGAAAAAGGTCAGCCCGGACAATCATTTTTTTTGCATCCGTTGGGCCCGCATCTAGCAATAGCTGTCCGATTTTCTGATATAACTCTTGATCACCCATCGCTTATTTTCCTCCTGGAGAATTATTAAAGTTAAGGATCACCGGCCTTCTTCCATCAATAGAATACTTAACGTTGAATTTATCTGGGCGCGTATTATTTCCTGAGTAAATGGGATTTATTTTAACATTAACTTGTTTACCTTCTTTCAGCGCTCTACCCCACTCATTTTCCATCTGCTTCCAGGCACCAATGCTATATAAGATAAGACCTATATCTTTGTAAATTTCTTGATCACTTCTCATTACTTCCCTCCCGGAGCATTTATAAAGGTTTCTTCTTTCTTACGGCTGCCATTTATTGAATAACGAACGTTAATACTGGTAGGCCGCTGGCTATTACCTGAGTAAACAGGCTCTATCTTAACATTAACTTGCTTACCTTCTTTCAATGCGTTTGCCCAGCTATTTTCCATTTTCTTCCAGGCATCGCGATTTAAGTTAGTATCCATCGGAACAATATTAAGTTTTTCATCCGGCCCATTGAAGATTGTTGCTATCAAATGACCGCCATCATCTCCCGGATTACCACATTTACTAGCTTTACATTGCTGATAGCCATTACGATCATCTTCACTTAAGTCACTGTCTTTAGCATTTTCGCCGTGAATATTCTTTATCAGTTCCCGTGCAGTTAGTTCCCCCGCCTGCCAGTGCCTGAACCCTGCCGAATTAATGCTGATGGTAAAAATAACCCCGGTTTTGCAATGGCCGGGGTTGATTGCTTAATTTAGAAGTTCTTTTGACACATTGCCTGTATCAAAAAACTCTTTGAATACTTTCACTACAAAATCGAAATCTTTTGTGAGTTGGCGAGCCGACCAATAATCTCCTAAGATGTCAATTTGTTGATCAAGTTCTTCAGGGTTCCAGTAAGAACGAACATTGTATTCATCTTCTAATATTTCACCTAATGTAAGTAAATAATACCCATCCTCCGTTCTTACCTGTAGCATTTCAGCACTAGTTATATTGTCGGTGACATCTAATGTTACAGTTCCTGATTGGTCCTTTAAATCTAGTATGATTTGTTTAATATGAGACCATGTGGGAGATTTATAATTATCTCCTTTTCCATTCAAGGTCCAGCTGATAGAAAAATTCATTCTTAATTCTTTTCCTTAATCGATTTCATTCCAGGGGTCCAATATAATGTTTTTCCTGTATTTTCTTCATATATTGTAAGTGACTTCAGTCCTGCTTTGTCAGCCATTGCTGCAATGTCACCACGGCAATAACCACAAACAGGTTCTTTTGATACCCTCAATGTCATCTCTCGACCTATAGTTATCCCGTCTTCATAAGCTTGTTGGATAGTTCCAACTTCTGCATGTGCTGATGCCATATTTCTATTAGGAAGATTTTTACCGGGATATTTCTCTATTTTGGCTTGTATCCGACCATTAATCAGTGTAGGTCTACTTTTATCCCCAAGATAATAATCAGGTCTATTCCCCTGATTGGTGTCAGTAAATTTTTTCCCGGTTTCTTTATCAGTTAACTCTGCTGTGACCTTAGGAATGGATGTATGAGTTTTTTTATCCAAAACCCTACTGCTTTCCTGAATTGTGAGTTTATCTGGTGAGACGATCCCTTCTGTCGGCTTGGTTATGGATTTATTACCGGCAACACCTCCAAATATAGCCAGTGAACCCAGACTCATATTTGCTACCCCGCGGCTATATTCACCATCGATAACCTGTCCAATACCCGTACCCGCCTGATATGAACCTCCGGCAACGAGGCTTCCCCTAACAAGCGTCCCTGGCATGCCGGGTAATGCCATTAATGCATCTGTTCCGATAGCAGCTTGTCCTGAGTGTACACTGTGCATTTTCAGATAGCTTAGTGCCTCATTATAGGCTTTCGCATCTGCGGCTGTTGCGACAAATGCCCCTCCCTTAACTAAATTTTGAATTGCGGCAGCCGCTTCTTTCCCTGAGAAACCGTACTCTGTCTGTAACCCAGACCCATATTGGTTGAGTAAGGTAGCCAGCTCCAGCTTTCCTTTTTCGTCTAATTTACCTGAACGATATTTGCCTAAAAGTACATTACTGTCTTTGTCTTCATTGGTGAGTCTGACGATATTTTGTGATGCTTCCAGCAGGTTTTTGCCTGCTTTTTGGTCGTCAAGGGCTTTAATCAACGCATCATTCTTTTTGACAGTTAGGAGGTTATTCTCAACAATAACGCATTCCATTGCGAAGTTGACCGCCGAACGCCTACTTTCCCTGTACACTCAGTCAGTTATCACCAGATTTCCCCAGTCCTTGCTGACTGCCGAACCCAAAACTCCCTGACGCGCTTTTCGCTTCCGAAGGCCGGTTTTTCCCGCCGTGCCCTTGTCAGGGGAGCCCCTTTTTCGGCAACGGGCGAACGTCGCCCAACTTGCTTGGGCGGCGGGTGCCCGTTCTGCGGGCGCGGGCGGCACAGAGCCCGCAAGCGGCGCCCCTGCGACGCTCTGAACAACTGGCGGCTAAAAGGAAGATCCCAACTTTTGGGGTGCAGTTCATTTACCACCGGGCAGCCGGTGCAGGTCAGTGTTGAGCACGGACAGTTGATTATCCGGCTCGTTGAGAACGGCTAACCGTTAAAGGGAAAATCCCAGCGCTTGGCTGGGATCTTAACGCTATTTATACAACCTTAATTAGCAAAGTCTCACTTGTTACTCTGCTTGCTGATCTATTTTATAACGAACTGATTCTTCCTTTGCTAATTCTAGCCACTCGTCAAAATTATTAAGGCTCCCTCTATCTTCCCACCCAGTTGACGCAAAAGCATGGATAAAAAATACTTTTGGATCACCTGAGACATCAGAGCCATCAAAGCAAGCAATATCATCAGAATAAGATATTTTTGCAAATGGTATGAGTTGCCTTTCTGGATATTGCGTATTCATTTCAGACAACCAGTATTTAGCGAATTTTTCAAATTCGCACAAAAACCACCAAGGTTCTAAATCCAAAATAGATTCTTGAGTTACTATTTCCAAAAAATGCGATGGAAAATTGAATCCTTTTGGTAGCTCTTCTGGTGAATATAAGTAACATGACATAATAAATTAATCCTTTGATTTTCCAGTTATTCTAGGGGGAGCATCAGAACCATAGGGGTTATTTTTACTAAAACCACCAGTTTGCTTATTAATCCGCCCTGTTATTGCCTCTCCCCAAGTTTTAGGCTCAAGTCCTCTTCTGGGGTCAGAAAACCTGATTGATTCTGCTGGAGTTAATTTATCATCGAAGCTGCGAACATTAGCCTTAATATCAATACCTGCTTCTCTCGCAGCAGTTATACGAGTGTTATCCATACTGGTAAATTTCCCATCAGGCATTTTTACAACATCAACAGGGTCCCCTTTCCAACCATCTTTTTTCATACCTGAAACAAGATCATCATAACTGTATTTCACACCACTTCCTCTTTCGGTTTTATTATATGAAACCGTGTTCTGTGAGAATCTGATTTCATTAGGATTAAACGTCGAGATGTTGCCTGTCGCACCTTTTGACGCATTATTAGGCTGATTTGCAGATGCGTTATTTCCTTTTGCTCCCACATTAGCCGTTTGGTTAGGCTGTACTTGAGTAGCTTCCTCCGGAACGCTTTTATCAACATTATTTTTTGACGATACAGATGATGGCTTCGCCTGCATTTTATCACTGGCTTTTGCCCCAATAATTCCCGTCGCTGTCTCCAACAACATCAGATTCCGCTGCTCTTCCTTCACATACTGCGCCGCATCGGCTTTAGATAATCCGGCGTTCTCCAGCTCTTTCTGCCTCAATTCCGTGTTGAAGAACCCGGAGAGTGGCCCGCCACCGCCATTTAGCCAGCTGCTCTGCTCTGAACGGCCTAGCTTATCATTGGCACGATAGCCCGACACCGCCAGTTCTTTACCCAGTTCATGGTTGATAAAGGCCAGTTCTTCACGGCTCAACTCGCCATTCAACGCCATCTGTTTCAGGGTGTTGATGGTCGCATCACTGGCCTGCCGATATTCCGCCCAGATGCCTTTGCGACAGCTGTCATCCTGACAAGTCGCCAGTTTATCGCGCATGTCCTCCACTGACGGCAGACCTTTATCCAGAATGCGCTGACTCAGTTCTTTGGCCTTGCCGCAGGCTTCCGGTGACATAGTGCGGCAATCCCCCAGATTTCGGGAAGCCAGCGCATTATTCTCAATCGCATTCTTCCCTGCTTGGGCACCGGTAACGGCGCTCCCGGTGGAGTCACCGGCAATGCCGCCAGCCAGACCTGCCGCCAGAGTGGAGAGGGTGCTGATGGTCTGTTTTTCCTCTTCACTTAAGTCACTGACTTTAACATTTTCGCCGTGAATATGCTTCATCAGTTCTCGGGCGGCCAGTTCACCGCCCGCCGCGCCTGCCGCACCGGCCAGCGCATTGCTACCACTGACTTCGGCAGCTACTGCCCCCAGAATCGCATGGGCCAGAGTATTGCTCACGACATCCACTTGATGGGTTTTCGGGTCGGTGGTCAAATCTTTAATCACCCCGGCCAGGTAAGGGGAAGCGCCGCCCGCCAGCGCCTGACCAATATTGCCGCCCGCAAGTCCCTGAATAGCGGCAGTGGCAGCCTGTAAAGCGGTGTGGTATTTCCCACCGGTGCCAAAGCCAGATTCATTTAGTGCCTGGTTATAGGCGGTCTTGTAAATCTGGTCTTTAATGAGTTCCGGGGTGATGTCGGTTTTACCTTTATCCTCCAGTGCCTTGATGGCCGCTTTTCTATCCGGGTCACTGATGTTCTCCAGTTTAGCGTGGGCCGCTTTGGTGGCGATAATGGCTCCTTCGGTGCTGGCGATGTCAATCACCTGCGCACTGATTTCGCCAATCAGTTGGGCCTGTTTCAGTCGTTGCTGCTCTTTCTCTTTGTCAAAGATAGGACTGAGAGCATTGTTAGCGTGGTCGGTATCCCGGCTCAGGGTGGTGATATCCTGTTGCTGGTTGTCTTTATCCCGGATAATCAGGGCGCCGTCACTGACTGCGGCATGGGTGGTGCTTTGAGCATGACCTTCCCGGTTAGCGCCGCCCAGGGTATTGGCGGCCATGTTACTGAGGAACATGCCGCCTGCTGAACCGCCGGTGCTGACACTTACGCTGTGGTGTTCGGTTTTAAAATCCGCTTTGTTTTTTATATCGCCAAAACCCAGAGTACCGGTATCGAGGGTGTTTTTGTCTTTGTCTGCGGTACTGGCAATCACTGCGCCGTCAAGCTGGGTATGTTCACCTACTTTCACTTGATAGCCGCCTTGGCCGGCGAACAGTCCGGTTTGTTCCTGTACGGAGTCAAAGTTGCTGTGGATTTTGTCGCGGCTGGCGCTGAGGTTCAATGAACCACCTGAGCCGATAGTGGCACTAACGCCGGCACTGACATTTTGTTGCTTCATATCGTAGCGGTTGCTGTCCTGCTCGCTACTGAGCGTCAGGCGGCGTTTTACGTCGGCGGTAATCTGTTCGCCGCTGACCTGAGCGCCCTTGAGTGTGGCATCCCGGCCGGCGTTGAGGGTGACAGTTTGCCCTGCATCCAGCGTAGTTTCGTTATGGCTGACGCCATTGCCGCTTTCACGGCCTTTGCCGTAGTTGGCGCTGGCGGAGAGGTTAATACCCGTGTCCCCCGGTCCGGCCGTGAAACCGACGCCCAGTGAGCCCCCACGGCTGCTGTTTTTGCCGGTGGTCTGTTCGGTGTTCTGGCTGGATGAGAGCTGGATATCCCGGCTGGCATTGAGTTGCAGGTCTTTACCCGCCTGCAATTGGCCGCCCTGAATGCGAATATCGCCGTTCTGGTCTGGTGTGCCGGCAGCGGTGAGGGTGAGATTATCCCCGGTCATCAGGCTGCTGCCCTGTTGAGTGGTTTGGTGCTGTTTCAGTTCTGACCGGGAGGACTGGCTGCCGTAGGAGAGGCTGACCCCCACCAGATTGTTGTTGGCTTTGTCGTCACCGCCTTTGGCGTTGGCCAGACTGGCTGCCTGAACAGCCTGTACCCCGCTAAGAGCGGCTTTGGTGCCTTGTAAAGCTTTGATACGGCTGTCACTTTCATTGTTGGCGGCTTGAACCGTTTGAACTGCGGAATTCAGGGCCCCGCCTGCGGTGCCGGACAGGGCCACGGTCAGGCCGCTTTGTTTTTGTTCGGTTTTGGTGATGGCGGTGTGACTGTTTTCCGCACTGGTGATGTTAACGTTTTGACCGGAAAGTTGCATATCGCGGCCCGCTACCACATCACTGCCGTGAAGGTTGAGCTGTTTTCCGGCATTGAGTGTCACACTGCCCTGGCTGCTGCCTACAGTGCTGCCTTTGTTGAGGTTGCTGTCGATGTCGGTAGTGGATTTTTGGCTGGCTTTGCCGACGGTGAAGCCGATACCCCCGCTCCCCATCAGACCGGATTTTTTCTCTTGTTTGAAGTGTGTTTCATGACGGGCTTCATCCGCGGTCGTGATGGTGAGCTGATTGCCGGCAGCCAGATTAACATTCTGAGTGCCTGCCACGTTACTGCCGATGATATTCAGGTCATTCCCGGTTTGTACGGTCACGCGGTCGCCGCTGAGTGTGGTGCTCTGTGCCCGGCGTTCATGCACCTCATCGTGGGTTTCGACGGAGGATTTGGAGAGTAAGCCTTTACTGGTCTGTTTGCTGTGTTCTATCAAGTCTGATGAAGCGGTGCCAGCATTCAGGGTGATATTGTTCCCGGCCTGGGCGGTGAGTTGTTGATCGGCGTTCACGTTAGCCGCGGTAGCGTTAAGGTTGTTACCTGCTCGCAGTGCCAGGTTGCCCGCGGTGGTTATCTGGCTGCCAGTGTCACGCTCCTGAGTGAGATGGCGATAGTTGTCGCTCCCCCAGTCACTGTTTTCCGTGCGATGAGTGCGCAGGGTGTCCAGAGTCAGGTCGAGGCCCGCGGTTATCTCTGTCTGACCGTCTTTGCCTGCATTTTCCACGTCACTAGCCGTGAGATGGATGTTGTTGAGGGCTTTCAGTGACAAGGTGCCGTTGTCATTTTGGACATAAATGCCCGCCGGCCGATCCAGCCAACGGTCAGCACCTTCTCCGCGCAGGGTAGAGGCGCTGGTGATATCCCGATCTGCCTGTGCAGAAACGCGGTCACGGCCCTGAATTTGTCCGCCGTGGTTGGTGATGTTCTGTCGGGCGGTTAAATCCACTCTGCCACTTTGGATAAAGCCGCTATTGATCAGATTGTTCGCCGTCAGTTGGGTGACTTCACGCCCGCGGATAGTGCCGCTGTTGGTGATATCTTTTTGGCTATTTATGGTCACGTTTTTACCGGAGAGCAGGGCGCCGTCACCGGTCAGGTCGCCTTTATTCACGCGAGCGTAGACCTGCGGCACGGTGACCACTTGCGTTGTGCCGTTCGGCAGGGTCACGGTGCGGTTGGTCAGCCAGATAATGTCCGAGGTGAGCAGCGCCATTTGCGATGGGCTTAAGGCGATGCCGGGGGTGAGTTGTTGCTGTTTGCTGAAAGCAACGCCGGCTTCCATTAGTGCTTTGAACTGGGTTTCATCGTTGTTGTGGCCGGTCAGATAACGCTGACCGGTCAATTGGGTAATTTGATCACGTACCAGACGCTGCTCGTAGAACCCATCTCCCAGGCGTTTGTGTGCCAGTGCCGGGTCGCGGGTTAATTGTTGTTGCATGTAATCCGTACCCAGCCACTTTTTGTATTGGGTGAATTTAGGGTCGGTCTCCACTAAATAATGGCTGTCACTGTCCGGCTGTACGACAAATAAGCTGTTATCCGGCAGGCGAGTATCCGGAGCAACGATACGGATAAGGGGTTCGACGTTTTGACCTTTGACGGTATCAGACGGTAGCGTCAGTTCAAATTGTTGGCCTGTTGGTAACACTAGGGGGCGATCATCTAATGTCCCACTGTTTGGTAAGGTGACAGTCACAGGGGGGAGCACCCGTTCAGTTTGTTGAACTGGTGGAAGTACCGGGTGTTCAGTGAGTGCATCTCTGTCTGGCAGTGCCACTGTGCCGGACGATAATATCTGCTCAGTTTGTTGGCCCGTAGGTGAAAATATTGGGTGTTCAGTGAGTGTATCTCTGTTTGGTAGTGCCACTGCGCCGGACGATAATATCTGCTCAGTCTGTTGGCCTGTAGGTGAAAATATTGGGTGTTCAGTGAGTGCATCTCTGTTTGGTATTGCCACTGCGCCGGACGATAATATCTGCTCAGTCTGTTGGCCTGTAGGTGAAACTAATGGGCGATCAGTCGGTATGTCTCTATTCGGTAGTGTGATGGCGTTGATAGTGGCATTTGTGAACGTAACTTCACCGGCTTCCTCCATTCTTGAGGTCAGGTTAATCCCGGTTGGCGCACTTTGAACACGGTTTGTCTGCCTGTCATCTATTGTTATGCCGGTAGAGTTTGGACGAGTGTTGCCCTGCCAGGCTAAGGCTTTTAGGTCAATGGTTTCGGTTATCGGCGCTGGGTTGTAGTCGTCCCAGTCTTTTCCTTGGGAGGTTTTGGTTCCCCTGAATCGACGTTTTTTCTTTTTGGCATACCAACGGATTTCGCTACCTTCATCCGTGATGATACGTTCGCCTTTGGTGGCGTTATTGTGCAGCTCGTCAATATCACCCCCTAGTATTCCACCCGCTACGATCTGACTGTCGTCATTAGTCAGCATCGCGCTATTGATGGTCATATTACCCCCGGACAGGATTTTACCCGGATCACTCTCTTTTATCTGGGTTTCATTGATGGTACGGGTATATCGGTACTCGTAAAATTCATCATCACTGTTACCATCCGGCATAACAGCGGTGTGTACGCCGTATTTGTTGCTGTAGGAAGTGTCTACTTGTGACCAGTCATAGCGGGTAGTGTGGCCGCTCAATACTGCTTCATGACGTTGCGATTTTTCTGTTTCGACGATTTGGGTGACCAGACCGTTGTTGGTATTTTTGATAATAGCGGCATCAATCTTTAGGTTACCCCCGGCCTCAATGGTTGCTGCGTGGTTGTTGAGTCGGCCAGCTTGGCTAGTCGCAGTCAAGTTTTCATCCAATTGTCCACCAATGCGCATGTCACCCACGCTGAAAATATGGGCATGGTGACTGTTGTTGAGGGT
Source organism: Photorhabdus sp. P32 (assembly GCF_038085095.1). Lineage (NCBI taxonomy): Bacteria > Pseudomonadati > Pseudomonadota > Gammaproteobacteria > Enterobacterales > Morganellaceae > Photorhabdus > Photorhabdus sp. P32. The sequence continues at coordinate 80,594 of NZ_JAZGJN010000285.1, forward strand.
TCCGGTGCCAATATCTAATTTATCTCGGGCGGCAATGACGGCGGCCTTATCATCTTTTGCTGTGTTATTGAGCGTGCCAGTCTTGAGGGCTATTTGGTCACCGTAAATACGTCCGGTTCCGGTGTTGTCCAGTACTTTGGCGGTGAGATGGGTCAGTTCGCCGTCAATGAGCCCGGTGTTGGTCAGCGTGTTTCGGACGTTGACTTCGGTTTGCTTAGCTCTGATTTCCGCAGCTTGGGTGTTGGTGAGATTTTGGGCTTCCAGGTATGCCTGTTCGGCTTTAATTGTACTGTCATTGATAATGTTGCCGTCGGTTTCCAGAGACAGCTTGCCGTCGGCGGCGATGTTACCGGTGTTGTGGAAGTCTTGTTTTAATTTCACCTCTATATCGCCCTGCGATAAGATTTGACCGTCACCGCTCAAGGCGTTGGCTTTAATTTTGACCTTTTCACTCCCAGTCAGTGTGCCTTGCTGGTTATTCACCGTCAGTTTCTGGGTTTTATCTTCGATGGTGAGTTGTTTTCCACCGGAGACTAGGCCTTGTTCGTTTTTCAGAGACTGATTAATGATAGCTTGCAGACGGTTGGCTCCCTGTAATGTTCCTTGGGTGTTATCCACCTGTTGAGCTTCAATTATCAGGTCTTGGGCTTCGGTACCTTGGTCAGGGTGATTAGTCTCCCGGTTAATAAGTTCTGCTGTTTTTAGTGTCAGTTGTTGGTCACTGTGGATAAGGCCGCCAGTATTGTTCGTTTGTTTCGGGGTGTTAATCGTCGCGTCACCTATGGCTCTGACCTGTCCGCGACGGTTGTCGAGCTGTAGGGTATTCAGGTTCATGGTGTCTGTTGACAACAGTTTACCGTCTTGGTTATCCGTATCGGCTTGTCCAGTGTTGATGGTGAGTTTTTTGCCCTGAATGTGTCCGTGTTGGTTATTCAGTTTGCCGCTGGTCACGGTGGTGTTGTCGTCGCCAATAATACGGCCATGTTGGTTGTCCAGTAGCTGCCCGTTGGTGTCAATATTGACAGTTTTTGCTGACTTTAATGCTCCATTGTTGTTGATAAGCGTCTGGCTATGAATATCCAGTCCACTGTTGCCCGCAATCAGTCCTTTTTTATTGGTAAGGGTTGTACTGGTAATCTTAGTTTTGCCATCCGCGGCGATAAAACCCGCGTCGTTGTTTAACTCACCGATATCCAGTGTCAAATCTCCCCGGGCAGAGAATTTGCCTGATTTATCTTTATCGCCGGTGTTATTCAGGCGTTGGCCTTGAGTGTTGAGGTTCAGGTTGCCATCAGAATGGACATGGCCTTGTTGGTTATTAAATGCTTGGGTAATCAGCTTTATCTGTTGGGTGCCGACAATGGTGTCTTGAGTGTTATTTGCGGTTGCGATTTTGCGATTGGTAATCGTACCAGCTTGATTATGTAAATCACCGCTGGTAATTAACATGTCGTCCTGGCTGCGGATACCGCCCCGATCACCACTGTTTTTATTCGTCAGTGAATGACCGTGTGTATCGAGAGTAAGTTTACCTGCGGATTGCAACAGACCGCCGCTGTTGTCAGTTTGGTTCACTGATAATGTTAGCGCCCCTTTTTCGCTGATAAGGGTTCCGCCCTGGTTGTTCAGTTCACCCCCGGTAACCGTTGCTGCTCCTGTACTGATGATCGCTCCATCCTGATTGTCGATGTCACCGGCAGTCAGGGCCATCGTTCCTTTACTGATAACGCCTTTGGTATCGCCGCTTTTGGCGGTGGTCAGTTTTTCTCCGTGAGTATCTAGCGTCATGTTGCCGTCAGACTTTATTAGGCCACCGGTACTGTTTAACTCGCCGCTATCGAGTTGCAGGTTTTTCTTACTGACTATAGTGCCGGTTAGATTGCTTAATGTTTGTTGATGAGAATTGATGTGAGTTTCATCGCCACGGATATATCCGAGATCATTGATGAGTTCACCTGTAAGCAGTTTTAGGCTATCCCCTGCGAGGATTCCGTTAAGTTCTCCGCTATCGGTATTCGTCAGTTTTTGCTGTTGGGTATCCAGTTTCAGACTGGCAGCGGATTGTATCAGCCCACGTTGGTTGTTGACGGCTTGTGTTGTCAGATCGGCTTTTCCCTCCGAGAGGATTTTACCGTCGGTGTTGTTGAGGTTTTGGCTGGTCAGCGAGGTTTCACCTTTTGAGTCTATCACCCCCGCAGTGTTATCGATTTCGCCAGCTTCCAGGGTCAAGTCACTGTCGCTGCGTATACCGAGGTCATCCCCGCTTTGCGTATTAGTCAGCTTTTGGCCGTGGGTGTTAAGAGAAAGGGTTGTTTTGGATTGCAGCAAACCACTCGTGTTATTCAGTTCACCGGTATTCATGGTGAGTTGTTGATTCTGGCTGACAATTTTACCGCCAGTGTTATTAACGGTTCCTGATGATGCCACTTTAAGTTGCTGATTGGCTGTTATGGTCCCATGATGGTTATTGATGGTACCTGCGGCTATTGTTGGTGTTCCTTGGCCTGAGATCCCTTGCTCGGGTTGGCTGTTGCGGTTGGTTATTGTGCCTTGTTGCACATCCAGAGTCAGGTTTTTATCCGCATGGATCCAGCCTGCTTCATTATTGATACCTTGAGCAGTCAGCTTGACATTGCCTGCACTGACTATGCCTCCGGTCTTGCCGCTGTTGAGGTTAGTCAGTAGTTCACCTTGTGTATCGAGTGTCAGATCACCCGCGGATTTCAACAGGCCGCCGCTGTTGTCGGTTTTTTTCACGGTCAATGTGAGCGCACTGGTTTCACTGGCAAGGGTTCCGCCTTGGTTTTTTAGTTCGCCACCGGTAACGGTCGTGGTTCCTGTACCTTTGATAAAACCCTCTTGGTTGTCAATTTCACCGGTGGTCAGGGTCATTGTCCCTTTACTGATAACGCCGCCGGTTTTACCGCTTTTGGCGGTGGTCAGTTTTTCTCCGTGCGTGTCCAGTGTCATATCGCCGGTAGACTCTATTCTCCCACCAGTACTGTTGAGTTCTCCGCTATCGAGTTTTAGATTTTTCTTACTGAATATGGTGCCAGCCACATTGTTTAGTGCTTGCTGATGGGTGTTAATGCGGGTTTCGTTACCACGGATATCGCCGCGGTCATTGATCAATTTACCGGTAGTCAGTTCTAAGGCATCTTCTGCGACGATGCCGTTTTTACCGCTATCGGTGTTGGTTAGTTCATGCTGTTGGGTATCTAATTTTAGACTGGCTAAGGATTGTATCAGCCCACGTTGGTTGTTGACGGCTTGTGTTGTCAGATCGGCCTCTCCCTTCGAGAGGATTTTACCGTCGGTGTTGTTGAGGTTTTGGCTGGTCAGTGTAGTTTCACCTTGTGAATCTATCTTGCCAGCGGTGTTATCAATTTCACCGGCTTTTAAGGTTAGGTCACTGCCGCTACGTATGCCGAGGTCATTCCCGCTTTGCGTATTAGTCAGCTTTTGGCCGTGGGTGTTAAGAGAAAGGGTTGTTTTGGATTGCAGCAAACCACTCGTGTTATTCAGTTCACCGGTATTCATGGTGAGTTGTTGATTCTGGCTGACTATTTTACCGCTGGTATTATCAACGGCTCCTGTTGATGTCACGTTGAGCTGCTTATCGGCGATGACTCTTCCCTGTTGGTTATCAAGGGTGCCCGCGGTTATTGTTAACTCTCCCAGGCTTGAGATCCCCTGTTCAGGTTGGCTGTTACGGTTGGTTATGGTTCCCTTCTGCCCGTCAAGAGTCAGGTTTTTATCCGCACGGATCCGGCCTGCTTCATTATTGATACCTTGAGCGGTCAGACTGACATTACCCTCACTGATTATGCCACCGGTTTTGCCGCTATTGATGTTGGTCAACAGACCACCTTGCGTATTCAGTATCAGGTCACCGGCGGATTGCAGTAAGCCGTCGCTGTTGTCAGTTTTGTTTACCTTTAATGTTAGTGCTCCTGTTTCGCTGGCAAGGGTTCCGCCCTGGTTTTTCAGTTCACCGCCGGTAACGGTCGCTGTTCCTGTAGCGATAATCACACCGTCTTGGTTGTCAATTTCACCGGTGGTCAGGGTCATTGTCCCTTTACTGATAACGCCGCCGGTTTTACCGCTTTTGGCGGTGGTCAGTTTTTCTCCATGCGTGTCCAGTGTCATATCGCCGGTAGACTCTATTCTCCCACCAGTACTGTTGAGTTCTCCGCTATCGAGTTTTAGATTTTTCTTACTGAATATGGTGCCAGCCACATTGTTTAGTGCTTGCTGATGGGTGTTAATGCGGGTTTCGTTACCACGGATATCGCCGCGATCATTGATCAATTTACCGGTAGTCAGTTCTAAGGCATCTTCCGCGACGATCCCGCTGTTTTTACCGCTATCGGTGTTGGTTAGTTCATGCTGTTGGGTATCTAATTTTAGACTGGCTAAGGATTGTATCAGCCCACGTTGGTTGTTGACGGCTTGTGTTGTCAGATCGGCCTCTCCCTTCGAGAGGATTTTACCGTCGGTGTTGTTGAGGTTTTGGCTGGTCAGTGTAGTTTCACCTTGTGAATCTATCTTGCCAGCGGTGTTATCAATTTCACCGGCTTCTAAGGTTAGGTCACTGTCGCTACGTATGCCGAGGTCATTCCCGCTTTGCGTATTAATCAGCTTTTGGCCGTGGGTGTTAAGAGAAAGGGTTGTTTTGGATTGCAGCAAACCACTGGTGTTATTCAGTTCACCGGTATTCATGGTGAGTTGTTGATTCTGGCTGACTATTTTACCGCTGGTATTATCAACAGCTCCTGTTGATGTCACGTTGAGCTGCTTATCGGCGATAACTCTTCCCTGTTGGTTATCAAGGGTACCCGCAGTTATTGCCAACTCCCCCTGGCTTGAGATCCCCTGTTTAGGCTGGCTGTTGCGGTTGGTTATTGTGCCTTGTTGCCCATTCAGAGTCAGGTTTTTATCCGCATGGATCCAGCCCGCTTCATTATTGATGCCTTGAGCAGTCAGCTTGACATTGCCTGCACTGATTATGCCTCCAGTCTTGCCGCTGTTGAGGTTAGTCAGTAGTTCACCTTGTGTATCGAGTGTCAGATCACCCGCGGATTTCAACAGGCCGCCGCTGTTGTCGGTTTTTTTCACGGTCAATGTGAGCGCGCTGGTTTCACTGGCGAGGGTTCCGCCCTGGTTTTTCAGTTCACCGCCGGTAACGGTCGTGGTTCCTGTACCTTTGATAAAACCTTCTCGGTTGTCGATCTCGCCAGTAGTCAGCGTCAATGTTCCTTGACTGATAACGCCGCCGGTTTTGCCTTTTTTGGCGGTGGTCAGTTTTTCTCCATGCGTGTCCAGTGTCATATCGCCAGTAGATTCTATTCTTCCTCCAGTACTGTTGAGTTCTCCACTGTCGAGCTGTAGGTTTTTCTTACTGAATATAGTGCCTGCCAAGTTGTTTAGCGCTTGCTGATGAGTGTTAATGTGGGTTTGATTACCACGAATATCGCCGCGGTCGTTGATCAGTTTACCAGTAGCCAGTTCTAAAGCCTCTTCTGCGATGATCCCGCCGTCGGTGTTAGTCAGTTCATGCTGTTGTGTATCTAATTTCAGACTGGTTGCGGATTGTATTTGTCCGCTTTGGTTATTGACCGCTTGTGCTGTCAGATCGGCTTTTTTCCGCGAGAGGATTTTACCGCCGGTGTTGTTGAGGTTCTGGCTGGTCAGCGTGGTTTCACCTTGTGAATCTATCACGCCAGCGGTGTTATCAATTTCACCGGCTTCCAGTATCAGATCGCTGCCGCTGCGGATACCGCGTTTTTCTCCGCTCTGTGCGTTAATTAATTTTTGGCCTTGGGTGTTGAGTGACAGGGTTGTACCGGATTTCAGCAGACCGCCGGTATTGTCAACGGTCCCGGATGTCACGGTGAGTTGTTTATCTGCTTCTACAGCGCCTTGATGGTTATCAATAGCGCTCGCCGTCAGTGTTAAGTCTCCTGAGCTACGGATACCCTGATCAGGCTGGCTGTTGCGGTTGGTTATCGTTCCTTTCTGCCCGTCAAGGATCAGGTTTTTACCCGCATGGATTAGGCCCGCATCGTTGTTAACGCCCTGGGTCGTCAGCTTGATGTCGCCTGTGCTGATGATGCCCCGGTCTTTGCCGCTGTGGGTGTTGGTTAGCCGCCCACCTTGCGTATCCAATGTTAGGTCACCCGCGGATTGCAGTAGTCCACCGCTGTTGTCAGTGTTGTTTACCGTTAATGTCAGGGAACCGGTTTTACTGACCAGTTTTCCTCGTTGGTTGTGGAGTTCTCCACCGGTGATAGTTGTTGTTCCGGTACCCATAATGGCGCCATCGCGATTGTCGATCTCGCCTGTCGTTAAGGTGAGCGTTCCCTCACTGATAATGCCGTTGGTGTCGCCGCTTTTGGCGGTGGTGAGCTTTTTCCCGTGGGTGTCTAATGTCATGTCGCCATCAGATTTTATTTGTCCGCCGGTACTGTCGAGTTCTCCACTGTCAAGTTGCAGATTTTTCTTACTCGTGATGGCGCCGCTTTGGTTGCTTAGTTGCTGTTCATGGGTGTCGATGTGAATGCCGTGACCAAGGATAACGCCCGCGTCATTGGTCAGTTTACCGCTGGAAAGGTGTAATGCGTCTTTGGCAATAATACCGCCCGTTTTGCCACTGTCGGTATTGGTCAGGGCTTGGTTTTGGGTATCCAGCAACAGGCTTGACTCTGATTGGATCCGTCCACGAGTGTTATTTAATGCCAGCGTGGTCAGTTCCGCCATCTGTTGTGATAAGAGTTGACCATCGGTATTGTTAACGTTACCGGCGTTAAGGGTGGTTTTTCCTTTGGCGGAAATAATGCCGGCGGTGTTGTTGATATCCCCGGTACGAAGTTCCAGATTGCCATTGCTTAATATGATGCCTTGTTTGAGCTCTTTTTTGGCATCATTTTTAGTGTCTTTAGTGTCTTTAGTGTCTTTAGTGTCTTTAGTGTCTTTAGTGTCTTTAGTGTCTTTAGTGTCTTTAGTGTCTTTAGTGTCTTTGGTGTCTTTCGGGGCTTTAATATTAGTCAGTTTCTGCCCGTGAGTATTCACTATCATGTCACTGTCGGATTGTAATAGACCGTCGGTGTTATCCAGCTCGCCGCTGTTTAGGGTGAGTTTTTCTCGGGCAATCACCTGTCCTGCGGTGTTGGTGAATTTATATCCTTTTGTCTGGCTGTCTATTTGCTGAGCCAGTAATAAGCCTTGATGGTTATTCAACGCCTGACTTTTTGTAGTGAGCTCTGTTTTGGCTTCGATTCGTCCGTCAACGTTTTCAATGTTTTTCCCAATGATCAGTTCTGTACTGCCACCGGTTGCAGCGATTTTGCCTTTGCTGTTATCCAAGGTGGCGGCATCGATTTTCAGGTTGCCATTGCCTTTAATCTCGCCATTGTGGTTATTCAGCATATTGGCAGTCAGGGACATTTTGTCCTTGCCCTGTTGCTGCATTACGCCACTCTGATGGCTCAATGTGTCTGCTTTTATTGTAATTCTGTCGGCGGTAGTGACTGCTTTTTTATTCAGTTGCAGGTTGTGGGCTTGTATATCCAGTGCACCGTTGGAGAGCAGTTCGCCTCCGTCACCTATCCACTGATGGGTGTTGAGTGACAGTTTACCTTTACCGGCGAGTTGAATTGTCCCGCCTTCCGTGTTGTTCGCTTCCTTGTGGACGGTTAGGTTCAGATCATCCCCATTATTGGCGATTTTTCCATGACGGTTGTCCAGATTGCTTGTAGTGATAACCAGACGTTTCCCCTCATTGAGAAGGGTCCCGCTGTGGTTATTCAGTTTTTGGGTGTTCAGTACCAGCTCGCCGTTGCCGGTTTGATTAATTTTCCCTTGCTTGTTGGATAAGTCTGAGGTCGTTAAGTTGATTTCCCGTGCGACCAGTGTGCCGCCGTCATTGTTAAATTGGCCGGGTGTTTTAGCTGTAAAGCGGTCGGCGGTGACTGTAGCGTTGGCAGTGCTAACTTCTTGCTGGCTGGCAGTGAGTTGAATGTTGTTGGCCGAAGTTTGGCTGTCGCTGAGATCAATCTTTTTACTCTGTACTGCTATCGTATTGGTCGCCAGGTTTTGTCCATTGGCCTGAATGTGTTGTTTAGCGGTCAGTGTTAGTGAGCCAGGCAGAGAGGCTTTTCCTTTACTATCAATGCCAGCGGCTAGAATACTGTCTTTGGCGCTCTGTATCGATTCCGCCTTGATTATGGTATTACTTCGCGCAGCAATCGTACCGCTATTCTCAATCTGCCCATCAACCGTGAGGCGGACTTCACCGGCGGTGGCGCCGATGTGGCCGGCGTTACGTACCCCTACGCCAAATTCGGTGCCCACCAGCACGATTTTATTGGCGTACATGCCGCCTAACGCTGCTACATCCAGCGTAAATGAGGGATTTTTGCTGCCGTCAGCAGATTTTTTCTCAATGTTTTGGTGAGCGGCATCAACGATATTACGTCCGGTGGTGACTTTCAGATCTTTCGCGTGCAGTTTGCCGTTGATGACCACCGAGCGGGCAATAATTTCGGTGTAATTTTGTTGTGAGCTGTCCAGTCCCAGATCTTCAATGCGGACTTCTCCCCGGTCAATATCAAAGCCTTTCAGTCGGCCTTGTTCCATCATGGCCTGTCCTGTGGTGAGTGTTGCGCGATGGGCGTTAATGAATCCACAGCCGTTGCAAGTGATACCTGCCGGGTTGGCAATAATCACGTCGGCTTTTTGTCCGGCGATTTCTATCCAGCCATTAAGTTTACTGGCGTTAATGCTGTTCACTTCATTGAGAATGATTTTGGCTTCCGCTTTGGCAAGCCACGGATTTCCTGCCACCATACCGCCCAGTTGAGTTTGGACCGCATTGTGACTGTTGTTAAGGATGACGCCTCGTTCATCGATATCAAATTGACTGTAGGTATTACGCGAGATACCCGCGGCGTTAGGGGTCTGAATATCGATTTGGGGCGTACCGTTTGCGCTGTTCAGGATAGTCGGTTGCTGATTACCCGGCGCTTGTCCGTCGGCCGCAATATTGGCTTGCGCTGTTAGGGAGATGCTGCCGGTCGCCAATAACAAACTCAGTCGTAACGCCGTCAGTCGGCAAAGGCATTGGGGGGATTGCCGACGACTGCGGCGGCGTACCGTACTACCTTGTCCCGAAGCTGCAATATCGGCCACGACCATTAGCATGTTCCGGGCTTTGTTAAAGATAATACGATACAGATGCTTGTTCATTGTTTCTCTCCGCTAACACTTTTTATCTACTACGCTTTGGCAACGTGGTTATTCTGAATTAGTACTGCCAGTACACACTGAATCCGGTTGTGACTGATGAGGTTTGAAAGCCATCCGGTTTGGATAGAGGGATACCGGCAAACAGGTCATAGCTCACGCCTTTCAGGCTGCCGCGACAGCCCAGAACGCCGCCCGCCAGGTGTTTTCCCAAACGCCGCTCATTTCCCGGCCCACCAATTTCGCCATAATCCATGCCCATATACAGGGCGTGACCATTCAGCGGCGTTTGCCATTCCAGTTCGTTACGGCTGTACCAACCGTGATCTCCATTTAATGTGCGTTCGCCGTCAAATCCGCGTACCGTCCAGCGGTTGCCGATTGAAAATTGATCTTGTGTTGTCAACGTTCTGGCGCTTATTTGGCGCAGGTATTGGGTTTTGTAAATGAAGGGCTGAGAAAATAGGGTAAATGGCGCAGCCAGCGCCGCAGAAAACTGGGTTGTTTTAAGTAGGGCGGTTGCTTCGCCCCGGACCTCTTCTGGCGCGGGTTGAGCGCCAAACCAGCGGGTTCCCTGTTGGTAAGTTACGCCGGCATCCAGGGTCGCTCTACCGATGTAGTGACGATGAGATAATCCTAATTTCCAGCCAGCCGTTTCCCGGCTCTGTACGTCGATTTTCTGGTCATTAATAAAACTCTTGGATGTGCGACGATAAATTTCACCGTTAATCGAGGTTCTCTGATTGGCGTTACGATGCAAAAGTCGGCTGAGTTGGATATTCAGGTTTTTGCTTTCGCCGCTGTATTTGTTATCTTTATTTGGACTGGCTACCTTTTGGTAGTAATCATAATTACTGGCCGTGATGCCCGCCATCCAGTATCCCACCGGTAGGGAGTAATGGAGGGTGTAGTTTTTGCTGCGGCGACCGGAAGGGGAGCGAATATCGCGTCCGCCGGAGATATAAAATAGATCGCTCAACGCAAGAGGATTATCCAGATATAAAGTTAATCCGCTTTGGTAACGCCCGGTACTTTTAGATCCTGAATCGTCTAGGTAGCTAGCCAGTCGCCAATGTCTTGACTGGCGCCAGTCCAGCACAATGTCGCTTTCTCCTAACTGTTCATTCGGTACAATTTCCATACTGGCTTGAACAGTAGGAAAACGTTGTAAATTTTCTAATCCCTGCTCGATATCCCGTAAGTCAAGCAACTCTCCTTCGCGGGGCGGGAATGGGGTTATCCGTTGAATATAATTGCCGCTTTCAGCGGTATAGCGAATATGCCCGATTTTGCCCGGTATGATCATGAGTTTTAATGTTTTGGCATTAAGATTCTGGCTGGGCGCTAATACTCTGCTAGTGACATAGCCATGATTAATTAACCGGTTTTGTATCCGAGTCATTAATATATTAATTCCCTGGGTGCCCAGACAGTGGTTTTCTCCCTGTTGGGCTAAACGTTTTAAAGGTAGCCAGTGAGGAAAATGTTCCGTGCCTTCAAGGACGACACGTGTAATGGGAAAACAGGGCGTATCGTCAGGAAATTGAGAAGGGACGGCTGTTTCAGGAACAGACAGACGAATATCCGCCGGCGGCGGAGCTAATTGGGCTTCCAGTGCTTTCTGTCGTTCTTGTTGATGAATGAGTTGCTGATCTGAAATTTCGGCGGCTTTAACATCGGTAGTAACAATAAGAAAACCAGTAAAAATAATCACCTTTTTTTTCATTATTCTTTGGCATCCTGCACGCGTCATATAATTTTTGGGGCGCTATTAGTCATGAATTTGACTTAATAATCAATATGTAGATATTAATCACTGATGTGATTAAGAAATGCAGGTTGTTATAAATATTCAATAAAAACAATTGGATATGATTTATTGGAAAATGAGCAATAATGGAAAATACTTTATTAATGAATAAGTTATGTGTTTTGAATCAGATGGCCTGATTTAATTCTCTATATTGATGAATATGTGATATATGTCACTAAGAATATTATTATGTAATTAATGTTAAAATAACATATAAAACTATTTCCTTGGGTATTAAATGAATGATAGATGTTATTTTATCAGGTCAGATTGATTGTTTTTTTCAGAAAATATACAGATGGGTTAAATTATTTATGATTGGGAAGTCATGGTCATCATTCTCCTTTCGTTTGGCTTTACCTTTGGTTTTGTTCACTATCTTGGTGATTATCAAAATCAATCACCAAGGTGAAATAATGATTTAACGAGAAATTTTTACTTTATTTCTCTTCTTTTTCACTTGATTTACTGTTGGCTGTCAGCAAATAAGGCGATTGTTGCCAGCGGCTTGGAGCTAATTGCAATAAATTATGCGCCAGAATAAAACCAATTGCTAAAGCGAGTAAAATCATGATCCGAAGTAAGTTAGTTGTGTTATCCACCTGCTTGGATTCTGTTGCTAATTTGTGGGTATCCAGTGTCAGGCGCAAAAAGCCTTTTGGTTCATCTTTTCCTGGGATGGGAACGACTATTTGGTAGTTAAAATAACTGCCCGCTTTTTTACCATCCAAAGATAGGCGATCCCGCACTGAGACGTTTTCCCCGCTATGAGCAACCTGTGTCCCATTGTTAAGATAAACACTGGCATCAAGTATGCGGCTGTTTGTCGTCAGATGATGCAAATTAGCCAATATCTGCTCATTATTAAGATCTTTGCTGCCACTCTCCATATAATCAGATAAGCTGAATGCGACTTGTTTTGCCAAGGTTTTTGCCAATTCCTCAAATTGATCCATCTGGGCTTGTTGGTGAGAACGGCTAAAATAAGAAACGCCCTGCATTAGAAATACTAATAAAGCAATGCAAATCAATATAATAGCTGTTTTATGCAGTCGGAATTTTAATTTAGCTTTGATCATATTTATCTCTTCCAAGCTTTGGCCAACGCAATGTTGCCAGATGCAATATAGAGAGGATAGTTTGAAGCGCAATTTTTTGCTGTCAAATCATGTGGGATTACAGGAGTAGGGATTAATGTCTAATAACCTGGCTTATCACTATTTGCCGGAAGAGGTCCATAAGTGGCCGGGATTGCCGCTTTCGTTAAGTGGTGAAGAAGTTATGCCATTGGATTACCGGGCTGGCGACAGTGGTTGGTTGATATATGGTCGTGGCCTGGATAAACAACGTATCAGTAATTTTCAGCATCGGCTTGGCGCGGCTATTGTCATCGTCTCTTCATGGCGCATTGATGATTATCAGGTAGTCCGTATTGCCGGGAATTTGACTGCGCGTATTAAGCGGTTGGCGGATGAATGTCGTCTGGATGTGGTTCCTTTGGGACAGATCCCAAGGTTGCGATCACCTGGTTTGCTCGTGATGGATATGGATTCAACGGCAATTAAAGTTGAATGTATTGATGAAATTGCCCGTTTGGCTGGCGTAGGTGACAAAGTGGCCGAAATTACCGAGCGGGCAATGCAAGGAGAGTTGGATTTTTCTGATAGTCTGCGGGAGCGAGTTACTCAGTTGGCAGGGACTGATGCTGATATTCTGCGGCAGGTTGTAGAAAATTTACCACTCATGCCGGGGCTGACCAGTCTGGTGCGTAAGTTACAATCCTTTGATTGGCATGTGGCAATCGCATCGGGTGGTTTTACCTATTTTGCCGACCATTTACGCCGGAACTTGCGTTTGGCGGCTGCGGTAGCTAATCAGTTAGAAGTCAAAAATGGCAAGTTGACAGGTAAGGTTATAGGGCCAATTGTTGATGCTAAATATAAGGCTGCTACATTGGTGAAATTGGCGAAAAAACTGGATATTCCATTGGAGCAAACTATCGCGATTGGTGATGGCGCTAATGATTTGAAGATGATCCGCAAAGCAGGGTTAGGTATCGCTTACCATGCTAAACCGAAAGTTTATGCGCAGTCGAAAGTGACCATCCGTCATGCTGATCTCATGGGAGTATTGTGTGTGTTAAGCGGCGGTCTCAAACACGAAGAGCGTTAACAGAGTCTTTAGGAGTGCAGAGTGGCGAAAGCAGCAAAGCGGGCATTTGTCTGTAATGAGTGTGGGGCGGATTATCCGCGTTGGCAGGGGCAATGTAGCGCATGTCATGCCTGGAATACCATTACTGAGGTGCGCTTAGCCGCAGCACCTTCTTCCCGTAATGACCGGTTTAGTGGTTATGCGGGAGATACTGGTGTCAACAGGGTTCAGAAATTATCAGAGATTAGTCTGGAAGAACTTCCTCGTTTTTCTACGGGATTTAAAGAGTTCGATCGGGTGCTTGGCGGCGGCGTTGTGCCCGGTAGCGCGATTCTGATTGGTGGTAATCCGGGAGCAGGGAAAAGTACCTTATTGTTGCAGACGATGTGTCAGTTGTCTGCGCAGATGAAAACTTTATATGTCACCGGGGAGGAGTCGTTACAACAGGTTGCAATGCGTGCGCACCGGTTGGGGTTGCCGGCTGATAATCTGAATATGTTGTCAGAAACCAGTATTGAACAAATTTGTCTAATTGCGGAGCAAGAGCAACCAAAGTTGATGGTGATTGATTCCATTCAGGTGATGCATATGGCGGATATTCAATCTTCGCCGGGGAGTGTCGCTCAGGTCAGAGAGACTGCCGCTTATCTTACTCGATTTGCAAAAACTCGTGGTGTTGCCATTGTTATGGTTGGTCATGTGACCAAAGATGGTTCATTGGCGGGACCGAAAGTGTTGGAACACTGTATTGACTGTTCAGTGATGCTTGATGGTGAGGCGGATTCTCGCTTTCGCACTTTACGTAGTCATAAAAACCGTTTTGGCGCCGTTAATGAGCTTGGGGTATTCGCCATGACAGAGCAAGGATTGCGTGAAGTCAGTAACCCATCAGCCATTTTCTTGAGCCGTGGCGATGAAGTTACCGCTGGCAGTTCTGTCATGGTGGTGTGGGAAGGGACTCGTCCTCTGTTGGTAGAGATTCAAGCGCTGGTGGATCATTCAATGATGACCAATCCACGGCGGGTGGCTGTGGGGTTGGAGCAAAACCGGTTGGCTATTCTGTTGGCGGTTCTTCATCGTCATGGTGGTTTGCAAATGTCCGATCAGGATGTGTTTGTGAATGTGGTGGGGGGAGTTAAGGTCGCGGAAACCAGCGCGGATCTCGCTTTACTGCTCTCTTTAGTCTCCAGTTTTCGGGATAGGCCGTTACCCCGTGATTTAGTTGTATTTGGTGAAGTCGGGTTGGCAGGAGAGATCCGCCCTGTACCCAGTGGGCAGGAACGCATATCCGAAGCCGCTAAACATGGTTTCAAACGGGCGATAGTACCTTATGCCAATATGCCGAAAAAAGCGCTGCCAGAGATGCAAGTTTTTGGTGTGAAAAAGTTGGCGGATGCGTTATCTGTTATGGATGATTTTGATTAAACAGGGAGGAGATATGGGCCAATTTGACTACCTTAAAGAAGCGATTAAACAGACCGGCTATACGTTGCAACAGGTTGCTGATGCAAGTGATATGACCAAAGGTTATCTCAGCCAATTAATTAATGACAAAATTAAAAGTCCCAGCGCCCAAAAGTTGGCTGCTCTTCATCGCTATCTGAGGTTGGAATATCCTATGCAAAATAAAACTGTTGGAGTGGTATTTGGCAAGTTCTATCCATTGCATACCGGGCATATCTATCTGATCCAGCGAGCCTGTAGTCAGGTGGATGAGTTGCATATTATTCTTTGTCATGATGAACCTAGAGATCGGGAGCTGTTTATGAGCAGTTCTATGTCTCAGCAACCCACGGTGAGCGATCGTTTGCGCTGGTTGCTGCAAACGTTTAAATATCAGAAAAATATTCATATTCACTCTTTTAATGAACAGGGAATTGAACCCTATCCACATGGTTGGGATGTGTGGAGTGACGGTATGAAAGCCTTTATGTCGAAAAAAGGTATTAATCCAACTTATATATATTCCAGTGAAACTCAGGATGCTCCCCGATATAAAGAGCATTTAGGAATTGAGACAATTCTTATCGATCCACAACGTTCGTTTATGAAAATTAGTGGTCGGCATATTCGCCAGGACCCATTCCGTCATTGGGAATATATTCCTACGGAAGTGAAACCTTTCTTTGTTCGTACCGTAGCGATTCTTGGTGGAGAGTCCAGTGGTAAATCTACGTTAGTTAACAAATTGGCAAATATTTTTAATACGACAAGTGCTTGGGAATATGGTCGTGATTATGTTTTTTCTCATCTGGGGGGAGATGAGATGGCGCTACAATATTCGGACTATGACAAGATAGCATTAGGGCAAGCCCAGTATATTGATTTTGCTGTAAAGTATGCGAATAAGGTTGCATTTATAGATACCGATTTTGTCACTACCCAAGCATTCTGTAAGCGATATGAAGGACGTGAACACCCGTTTGTTCAGGCATTAATTGATGAATACCGATTTGATTTGGTCATTCTACTGGAAAACAACACCCCTTGGGTTGCTGACGGTTTGCGTAGTCTTGGCAGTGAGCAGGATCGTAAAGAGTTTCAGCAACTGCTGGAGGATATGCTGAAAAGTAATAATATTGAATATGTTAATGTGGATTCACCCGATTATGATCAGCGTTTCCTACGTTGTATTGAACTCATTCAGCAACTTTTAGCGGCTAATCCGAAATGACACGTCAGTTGAATCGTTTGTAATTAGATTTATATATAATATTTTATATGATAAATTAATAAATATATATCCAATCACAATATGCATGGTGGCTGGATATTTTTGTTTGCTGTAAGTAATAAAATATATAACAGCTATTAATATTTTTGATACTTCTATTGATTATTTATTTCTTGAATAAAAACAAAATTAATAATTAAATACTTCCCGGTTGATTTATAAATAAAAGTTTTTGTATTTTTGATTGGTAGGGGAATAAGATAAGGTTGATTTTTTTATTAATAATTTAATGTTCGATGTGTCGCTGTTATTATGATAATTAAATATTAATTTTAACATATTGTTATGATATTAAGGTGTTTTTATCTATAAAAAATTATTTGTCTGATGTTATTTTTTTATTTGTACTAACAAGATAGTCGCCTATTGTTAATGAATGGTTGATAGGAATGGGTTGATCTTGTTTAGTAAAATTTTGATTTTAGCATACAGATAGTCATTTGAAATAGTCACTGGTAGAAATATTGATATACTTTCAATTGAGATATTTCTTATATGATTTTCCCTCGTTTGTGTAATCTTATAATGATGAATATCTGTATTTTTACGGATTGCTCTGGCTGTAAGAGTTACTGATAATGCCAGATTTCTTACACTATTAATTATGCTGAGATAATGAATTTGAATCAAATCGCTACGATTGAAGCCATTGATATTTCATATGGTTTTTCGAAAAGTAAAGCTAACCAGAAAATGATTTCAGACATCACTTTTTCTATTTTTCCAGGTGAATTTACTTTGATTAATGGGGATCTCTGCTCAGGAAAAAGTACTTTGCTGGCAATGATTTCTGGGTTATTGCCTCTCGACGGAGGAAAAATATTAATTTCTGATAACGAATTGGGGAGGATGAATAACTTCGAATTAGATAGATTCCATTTGATGAATTGTGGTTTTATCTTTCAAAGAATTAATTTATCTAATGAACTTACGGTCCTGGATAATTTGCTATTATCTCTCTCTTGTGGAATCACGATTTCTCATCAGGAAGCAATAGTCAGGGCAACCAAGGCACTGAATATTGTTGGTCTGAAGCACAAGAAAGATATATATCCCAAGGAATTACGTGATAATGAAAAACAACGGGTGGCAATAGCCAGTGCTATTGTGAAAAGCCCTCGGTATTTGTTTGCTGATGAGCCAACCCGTTATCTTGATAATGATGATTGCCAAATAGCTATTGATATCTTAAGTTTTATTGCTCATAACCAAAGAGGGACGGTTGTTGTGGCTTCACAGGATAATAGGCTTATCAAACATGCAGATCGTATTATTACTTTGAAAGAAGGAAAGATTATCCATGATACGTATCTTACGCATAACATAATGAATAAGACTATGAGTTTATATCTAAATAATTGAGTGGAAAACGGCCTGTTACCAGGCCATTTTCAATATGATTATTTGCTGATTCTCTTATATTTAATGCGATGCGGTTCCAGCGCTTCTGCTCCGAGAGTCCGCTTCTTATAGTCTTCGTATTCACTAAAGTTACCTTCGAAGAAAGTGACTTTACCTTCATCTTGATAATCAATGATGTGGGTTGCGATACGATCAAGGAACCAACGATCATGGGAAATAACCATTGCACAACCTGGGAACTCCAGCAAGGCGTTTTCCAGTGCGCGTAAGGTTTCAATGTCCAAGTCGTTGGTTGGTTCGTCGAGCAACAGCATGTTACCGCCGACTTGCAGCAGTTTAGCCAAATGCAGCCGTCCTCTTTCACCACCAGACAACTCACCGACACGTTTGCCTTGATCAACGCCTTTAAAGTTAAAACGACCAACATAGGCGCGACTTGGCAGCTCGAAGTTACCAATACGCATAATATCCTGACCGCCGGAAATCTCTTCCCAAACGGTTTTTTTGTCATCCATGTTGTCACGGAACTGATCGACAGAAGCGAGTTTGACGGTTTCACCTAACGTGATAGTGCCGGCATCGGGTTGTTCCTGGTTGGAGATCATACGGAATAGGGTAGATTTACCTGCACCGTTAGGCCCGATAATCCCAACAATCGCCCCTTTTGGCAGAGAGAAGCTCAGATTATCAATCAGAACTCGATCGCCATAGGATTTGGTTAGATTTTCCACTTCCAGAACTTTGTCCCCCAGGCGTGGCCCAGGTGGAATGAACAGTTCGCTGGTTTCGTTACGTTTCTGGTATTCAACGTTATTTAATTCTTCAAAACGGGCCAGACGTGCTTTACCTTTTGCTTGACGGCCTTTCGGATTTTGGCGAACCCATTCCAGCTCTTTCTCAATGGATTTACGACGTGCGGCTTCTGTTGCGGCTTCTTGAGCCAGACGTGCATCTTTCTGTTCCAGCCATGAAGAGTAGTTACCTTCCCACGGAATACCTTCACCACGGTCAAGTTCCAGAATCCAGCCGGCAACGTTATCAAGGAAGTAACGGTCGTGGGTAATTGCGACAACGGTACCTTCGTAATCGTGTAGGAAGCGTTCCAGCCAGGCGACAGATTCGGCGTCAAGGTGGTTAGTAGGCTCGTCCAGTAGCAGCATATCGGGTTTTTCCAGCAGTAAGCGACAGACTGCCACACGGCGGCGTTCCCCCCCGGATAGATGCTCGATTTTTGCATCCCACGGCGGCAAACGCAGGGCGTCAGCGGCGCGTTCAAGCTGGTTATCAAGGTTATGGCCGTCGTGGGACTGAATAATCGCTTCCAGCTCACCTTGCTCTTTAGCCAGTTTGTCAAAATCAGCATCAGGATCAGCATAGGCTGCGTAGACTTCATCCAAACGGGTTAGCGCATGTTTTACTTCGCTAACCGCTTCTTCCACTGCTTCGCGGACAGTGTGCTCAAGATTTAATTTAGGCTCCTGTGGTAGATAGCCAATTTTAATTCCTGGTTGTGGTCGGGCTTCTCCTTCGATATCTTTATCGATACCAGCCATAATGCGCAGTAAGGTCGATTTACCGGCGCCATTCAGGCCAAGAACACCAATTTTTGCTCCTGGAAAGAAACTCAAGGAGATATTTTTCAGAATATGACGTTTCGGGGGAACAATTTTACCGACCCGATGCATGGTGTAAACATATTGAGCCACGT